>NZ_JANSHG010000154.1:0-5762 GCF_047461555.1 Synechococcus sp. WC101 | reverse complement strand
GGAGGGTTATCCCCGTTCCCCAGGAGGAGTTCCATGGCCACACGACCTTCTGGCCCGCCGCCGATTGTCTATATTCTCCTGATTGCCATCTTGGGAGGGGGCGGCTGGTATGCCCATCGTTCAGGCTTGCTCAGCTCCTGGCTTAGCCGCACCTCTAGGATCCCGACTGCTCAGCCGCAAGCCTCCAATCCCCCTGCCAGCTCCGTTAACCTGGACACTTCCCTGCCCAACCCGGCGGTGCTGCAGATGGATGGCAGCGTCACGATGGTCCGCATCGTCTTGGCCTTGAAGTCTGGCTACAGCCAGCGCAACCCCGGCATCCCCATCACCTACGGGATCCCGGATGGCAAGCCCAACGGCTCCAATGCTGGCCTTAAGGCGCTGATGGAGGGCCGCATCCAGCTTGCTGCCAGCTCCCGCTCCCTCAACGCCACGGAGGTGCAGGCGGGTTTGCAGGCCATCCCAGTGGCCAAGGATGCGCTGGCGGTGGCGGTGGGGGTAAACAACCCCTACAAGGGCGGCCTGACGCTGCAGCAGTTGGCCGACATCTTCCAGGGCCGGATCACCAACTGGAGCCAGGTAGGCGGCCCCGATCGTCCGATTCGCGTTCTCAACCGCGCCCCTCAGAGCGGCACCTACAGCGTTTTCCAGGAGCTGGTGCTGTTGGGGCTGCCTTTTGCCCCCGATAACCCGCCCTACTTCACCACTGCCACCCAGGATGCCACCACCCCTCTCCTGCGGGCTTTGGGAGAAGACGGCATCACCTACAGCACCGTGGATCAGGTGCAAAACCAGCAAACGGTGAGGATGGTGCCCATCGACGGCCAGATGCCCACCCGCGAGGCCATCCAAAGTGGCCGCTACCCGCTGGCCCGCAACGTGTTCTTGGTGGTGCCGCGAAAGACCAGCCCCGTGGTGGCTGACTTCATTAACTACGCCCTCTCGGATCAAGGCCAACAGATCATTGGCCGCACCGAGTTCATCTCGCTGCGCTAGCCAGCCTAGCGGTTGGCGCGGTAGAGCAAGGCCCCCCCTATGCCTAGGCAGACGAAGTTGGGCAGCCAAGCTGCCACCTCTGGCCCCAGCGTCCCGATCTGCCCCAGCGCCTGGCTGACAAACAGGAGCACGTAGTAGGCGAAGATAATCAGCACGCTGAGGCCCAAGCCCAAAGAAGAACTGGTGCGCTGGGGTCGTAGGCCCAGCGGGGCCCCGATCAGGGTGAAGGCCAGACAGGCAAAGGGGATGGCGTACTTCTGGCTAAGGTTGACCTGGAGGCGGCGTACCCGCTGCAGATCCCCTGAGCTGGCGATGACCTCGATGTAGCGGCGCAGCTCTGGAATGTTCATCTCCTCGGGGCTGCGGACCTCCTGGGCCAAATCCAGCGGCGCCCGCGACAGACGCAGCTCCTGGCGGGCAAAGGTGGCGATGTTGCTGTAGGTGCCGTCGGGCGAAACGATGTAGGTGGTGCCCTCCTCAAACACCCAGAGGTTCTCCCAGGGATCCCAGCGCCCCCGCTGCGCCAGCAGGATCTGGCTGAGAGCCTCGTTGGAAAGATCCAGCACGATCACGCCGCGCATCTGCTGGCCATCGAAGCTGCGGGCATAGAACTGACGGGTTAGCCCTTGCCGGCGGGAAAAAGTGCCGTCTGGCTCGGGCGCGAGGATCTCGCCGAACTCTTGGTAGAGGATGTTCTCGCGGCGGAACTCTGGACTTCGGTTCAAAGCGCGGTTTAGAGTCAGGGCCGCCTGGCGGTTGCTCACCGGCACCACCAGCTCGTTGAAGAGAAACGTTAACGTCGTCACCAAGAGGCTGAGAAGGAGGGCCGGCACCACCAGACGATAGAGGCTCACGCCGCAGCCGCGCAGGGCAGTGATCTCGTTATCAGCAGACAGGCGCCCATAGGCCAGCAACGTCGCCAGCAACATCGACATGGGGAACGTCAGGACGATGATCCCCGGCGCCCGCAACACAAACACTTGCAACGCTGCTGAAAGGGACAGCCCCGCCTCTACCACTAGCCGCACCAGCTCAAACAGGGATCCCACTGCCATCACCAGGGTGGTGAACGCTCCCACCCCAAAGAAAAAGGGCAGGAGCATCTCGGAGATGATGTAGCGATCCATCAGGCCCACCGCGCAAACGATGGAGAGCCTGTTGCAAGACTGCTTGATTGAAGGAGGAGTAGGGGGAGAATGAAGTTTCACAAAACCAAGGGAAGTAGCAGTCAGGACAACCCGAAGGCTGTTAACGACTCTAGACCGGAACGCTGGCCAACAAAAGGTTAATCGCCTCCCTTTTTCACCCTAACTTGCCTATGATCGACCCAAGGCGGGCTTGGGCCGGGCGTTGGGCTTGTTTGTCTTGAGATAGCTTTCAGCATGGCTTCCTCTTCCCCCTCTTCGCCTAAGCGTTTGCTAGAGCAGCTCCTGGAGCTGCGACAGCAAGTTGTGGAGGGATCCCAGAAGTACTTGACCGCCTGGGGCAGCCCCTGCAACCCCTCCCCCGCTCTCGAGAACCTAGCTCGGTATTTGGCGCTGCGCCAACACGATCTGCGCGACCTGCAGTTAGAATTGGCCGCCCTGGGGCTGTCGTCGCTGGGACGCTGTGAATCGCGGGTTTTGGAAAGCTTGGATGCGGTGATCGCCATTTTGGCCGCCGCTCAAGGGCTGAGCCACAAGGGACCTAGCTATGAAGCGTTTTACGCCGGGGATATGGCCCTAGAGCAGCACACCGAGGCTCTTTTTGGCCCTCCTTCTCCCCACCGCCGTGCCCGCATCATGGTGACCTTGCCCGGCGAAGCCGCCGAGCAGCCCGAGCTGCTGCTGCAACTGTTACAACGGGGCATGAACGTGGCCCGCATTAACTGCGCCCACGACGATCCCTCGGTGTGGGAAAAAATGGTGGCCCACTTGCGCCGGGCCGAAGCCCAGACCCAACGGCGCTGCAAGATTTTGTTCGACCTGGCCGGCCCTAAGATCCGCACTGGCCCGGTGGCCATGCCACCCGGCAAAGCCAAGGTGTACGGTGGGGATCGCATCCTGCTCACGGCAGCCATTCCGCCGGTCGACTCTGACATCTGCTGCCAGGTGGCTTGCACCCTGCCGGAGATCTTGGCCCACCTCAAGGTGGGGGCAACTGTTTGGATCGACGACGGCAAAATCGGCGCTCGTGTAGTGGGGATCGAGCCGGCAGGGGTGGTGCTGGAGGTGGACAAAGTCGCCCCGCAGGGCAAGAAGCTGCGGGAGGAAAAAGGCCTCAACTTTCCCGACAGCCAGCTCTCGATCCAGCCCCTCACCGAGAAAGATCGCCAAGACCTGGACTTCGTGGTGCGGCATGCCGACCTGGTGGGCTATTCCTTTGTCCAGCAGCCGGCGGATTTGCAGTTGCTGTTTTCTGAGCTGGAGCGGCGCCAGGCCCGGCCCGATCTGGGCTTGATCCTCAAGATTGAAACGCAGCGAGCGGTGCAAAACCTGCCCACTCTGATCGCGGCCGTCGACGGCTGCCGGCCCCTGGGGGTGATGATTGCCCGGGGAGATCTGGCCGTGGAGATTGGCTGGCTGCGCCTGGGCGAGATCCAGGAGGAGCTGCTGTGGATCTGTGAGGCCGCCCATGTGCCGGTGGTCTGGGCCACCCAGGTGCTGGATCAGCTCACCAAGGAGGGCCTGCCCTCCCGGCCTGAGCTTTCCGATGCGGTGATGTCGGCCCGGGCCGAGTGCGTCATGCTCAATAAGGGCCCCTATCTCCTGGAGGCGGTTGCCCTGCTGGACGAGCTGCTGGCCCGCATGCAGGCCCACCAGCACAAAAAAAGCCAACGCCTGCGAGCTTTGTACTCCTGGCGATGAGATGGAGCGGCATCAAAGACGGAACTTCTCCCCCAGGTAATACTTGCGCACCAAGGGATCCGCCGCCAGCTCCGCTGGTGTGCCCTTGGCCAGGATGGCGCCGTCGTTGAGAATATAGGCCCGGTCGGTAATCTCCAGCGTCTCCCGCACGTTGTGGTCGGTAATCAAAACACCGATGCCCCGCTGCTTGAGCTTGGCCACCACCTCTTGAATATCCGCCACCGCAATGGGATCCACCCCCGCGAAGGGCTCATCCAGCAGCAGGAATTTTGGCCCGTGGATCCCGGCTGCCAGGGCGCGGGCGATCTCGGCGCGGCGCCGTTCTCCCCCCGACACCTGCAAACCCAAACTGTGGGCCACATGGGCAATGCGAAACTCCTCCAGCAGGTGGTTGAGCCGCTGCTGCCAGAGGCGGCGAGGCACCCCCGTCTGCTCCATGATCAGCAGCAGGTTGTCTTGAATGCTGAGGCGACGAAAGATGCTCGGCTCCTGAGCCAAGTAGCCGATCCCCAAGCGGGCCCGGCGATGCATCGGCAGATGGGTGATGTCCTGGTCATCCAGCCAGACATGGCCTCGGTTGGGCTGGATCAGGCCGGTCATGATGTAGAAGGTGGTGGTTTTCCCCGCCCCATTGGGCCCCAGCAGCCCCACAACTTCTCCCTGCTGAATGTGCAAGCTGACGTCGCTCACCACCTCACGGCGGCCATAACGCTTACAGATGTTTTCCAGTCGAATCTGCATAGGATCGGCACAGGGTTGCTGTTCGATGCTGACTGATTCTGGAGGGCTAGTTCCACAGAGGCTTCTCTCGCAAGGCTGCCCCGAACTCGACCCCTGATCTAGAGGGGGACGAGCAGAATTGACCACCTGCATGGGAATTGGGAAGATCTTCAGATACGGTTGCCGGATGCCGCAACTGCTCGCGCTGCCCCCGGATGGGATCCCTGGCCTTTCCCATGCTCCGCTGTCCAGCTTGCCATTGGCTCAACCTCGACTCCGAGCGTCGCTGTCGCCGCTGCGGTTGCTTCCTGCGTTGTCGCCCTCTCCCCCCCTGGGAAAGCTTGCCCGTTGCCCGGCCGGAGGAAACGCCAGCCGAGCCATCCTTCTCGGCTGGCAACCCGCTAGGATTGCGTCTTGGCTGCCTCGGCGATACTTTCGGTTTTGCTGGGACTGGGGCAACTGTCTTGGCATTGGGTGGATCCGCTGCTGAAAGATCCTCCCCCGCCCGGCGATAGCCCACAAGCTCTGGGGCGATAAGGCCACAACGTCATCACACCTTGGGAGCGTCTGTCGATCCACAAAACCAGGCAGATCTGTGCAGTGGCCGAAGCCGGCAGATGCCACTATCATGTGACCAACGCAAAACAACCCCGCTCTGCCGGATTGTCTCAGTCAACTTTTTGTGAGGCTTGGTTACCATGAACTTTCATCTCAAAGCTTCCGCCATTTTGGCCCTGCTGGCCACGACAGCCGTCGCTTCCAATGCCGCCGCCACAACCCCCAACGCCTGCTTCCTGCGCTACCTGCTGGCCTCCAGAACCTGTCCCAATTGCCGGCTGGGATCCCTTGAGCTGAGCAACCTGGATCTGGCAGAGGCTAACCTCCAGGGTGCCGACCTGATCGAGGCCAACCTGGAGCGCACCATCCTCACTGGCGCCGATCTCAGCCAGTCCTACTTGGTGGGAGCCAATCTGCGGCGCGCCCAGTTGCGTGGCGCCGATCTCAGCGGTGCCTACCTGGAGGGAGCGGACTTGCGGGGTGCTGATTTGCGGGGTGCCGATCTCTCTTCTGCCTCCCTGTACGGCGCCGACTTGCGGGGGGCCGATCTGCGCGATGCCAATCTGACCGGGACTGACCTGAGCTTTGCCCGCACCTGGGGCACACGCCTTCAGGGCGCCGTTCGGGAATAGTGCAATCGGC
>NZ_JANSHG010000153.1:0-5792 GCF_047461555.1 Synechococcus sp. WC101 | reverse complement strand
CCCTCTCCAACATTCTGGTGGCCCTGGGCTTCAAGCAAGCCATTGACCAACAGGGATCCCCAGAGGTCGAGGAAGACAGCTCCGAGTTGTATTGACCTTCTCCCCAGTCCGGATTCTTTCTCGCTTGTCGCGAGCTACAGGGGCGGGAGACTGCCATATGTTTGTGGGGGAGGCCATAACCCCAACCTGGACCTAAGCCCAGATACTGACAACGCTGCACCCTCCCCAAACGGGGTGGGGCTGGCGAACATGGCATAGAAGGCGGCTGATCCCCAGCCCCCCTTGCATCCTCCCGTATACGGGGGGAAAGGGGGAGGACGGGGCCTGCGCCGCCAGGGTTTTGGTGATTGCAAACAAGCCCGAGCCAGTCCTTCGGCCCTACCCGCTGCCGAGCCCAAGCACTCCGTGCTGCTGACGCAACTATTCCCAGCTTCTCTGGCAGAGGCAGAGGGGAGCTGAACAGCAGACGCATCGCTTCGGCACGGCTTGGACTGAATGTAGAATGGAAGTCCAGACGGGATGTCTGCTGTTGTTTATTCTGAGAGACCTGCCGGATGGTGGCCACCCTTTCTGTCCCCAAAGCCAAGCTGAAAAACCCGCCTCTGCGCATCCATCGCATGGGTGACAAGGTGCTGCGGCAGCCGGCCAAGCGCGTCAGCCAGGTCAACGACGAGATCCGCCAGTTGGCGCGAGACATGCTGCAGACGATGTACAGCGCCGATGGCATTGGCCTGGCAGCTCCCCAGGTGGGCATTCCCAAGCGCTTGATTGTGGTAGATCTCTATCCCGATAAGCCGGAAGTGCCACCGCTGGTGCTGATCAACCCGGAGATCCGCGAGTACCTCGGCGAAGTTGTAGCCGGCCAGGAAGGCTGCCTTAGCATTCCGGGCGTCTTCTGCGAGGTCATGCGGCCGCAGGGGGTGGTGGTTTCGTTTAAGGACGAAACCGGGCGGCCCCGCACCCTCCAAGCCGACGACCTGCTGGCGCGGGTTATCCAACACGAAATCGATCACCTCAACGGTGTGCTGTTTGTGGATCACGTGGAAAACGAGCTGCTGTTGGATCAGGAGCTGCGCAAGCACGGCTTCCAGATGCAAGATGTGCAGCGCAAAAACAGCACACTTGCCACCCCTCCACCGAAACCTCGCTAGGTCATTGCCGCAGGCGCTGCGCCAAGAGCTGTTCTTCTAGAGCAGCAATGCGGTTGTAGGCAGCGGTTAGCTGGGCGCTCAGGCGCTGGATCTGGGCTTCAGGAGCAAGTTCATACGCCGGGCTGCGGTTGCTTACTACAGGGGGATCCTCCTCCAGCAAAAAGTTGTGGCTCCCATCTTCCACCAAGTCTGAGGTGAGAACGCTGTAACGGGAGGGGGCGGGGGCATTTTTTTTAGCCTCCTGCTTTGCCAGGAGAGCAGCCGCCACCTGCTCCGGCATCCGCTCGATGGCAGCTTTCAGCTCCTGAATTTGCAACTCCAGACGCTCAAAATAGTGCTGCAAAGTTTCGCTCATAGCTGCCCCGGTTCTGACTCTTTACTTTCATTGAAAGAGATAAGTTCTCGCTCCTCCCCTTCTTCCCCCAGATCATTTAACGATTACGCGGTTGGAGCACTAAAGTCGGCTTCAGGAGTTTGCCCTATCAAGCCAGTCCTGCTGGCTGGCGTCGGCCACAATTGAGACAGGCTCTCTCCAAAGTTTTTTCCAGAGCAGGTTCCTCTCTATTTCCAGGCAAAAAATGCAGGATGCGGTTCCCCCCTCGTCACAACAGGGCTATACCTTGCCCGTGTTTGCGGTGGCTGCTGCTAAAGCCGCTCTCCGCCGCCTTCTGGGGATCCCTTTGGAGCAGGACGGCGCTCATCCTGTCATTGCAGTGCAGGTGGAGCCCCAGTTCCCTGATGTTTGCATCCGGATCCCAGTGGAGCAGGTGGCTGCTCTCTCGGAGAACACCGCTTTGGCCATTACCCGTTCGGATCCCGGCCCTCATCTGGATCTCACCCGCAACACGCCGGTCTGGGCCTGGGTGGGCTTGGAGGAACGGGATCCCGCCACTCCGCCTTTGCTCCTGGAAGCGGGAGAGGGGCTGGGGCGGCATGCTGATGGCAGCCCGGCCATCTATGCTTACGCTCGGCGCCTGTTTGAGATCAATCTTTCGCCTGGGATCCCGGATGGGTATCGCCTGCGGGTGCGCATCATCTTGCCGGAGGGAAAACTCTTGGCGGAGCGGACTTCCAATGCGGCGTTTGGGGTGCTGGAGGGACTGGCTCTCTTGGGAACGCGGGCCGAGGTGGAGCCTTCTGCCAGTGCCGAGAGCCTGGAGCGGGCCCGCCGCGAATTGCAACAGAAATTGGCCAACCACCGGCATCTGGCCTTTTGCGTGGGCAGCCATGGGCAGCAGGTGGCCTTGCGGCAAGGGATCCCAGCAGAACAAATTCTACTGGTGGCCAATTGGATCGGGCCGCTGCTGGTGGAAGCGGCATTGCGAGGGGCAGACTCGATTCATTTGATCGGCTACCACGGCAAGTTGATCAAGCTGGCGGGGGGCATTTTCACCACTTCCAGCCATGTGGCCGATGCCCGCCTGGAGATCTTGGCGGCAGCCCTCATCCGCTGCGGGGGAACAGCCGAGCAGGCGCGGCAGGTGCTGGAGCTGAGGACGGTAGAGGCAGCGGTGCAGTATCTGAAGGATCTGGGCTGGGCAGAGCCGGTGCTGCAGGAGCTTTCCCGACAAATCCGCCAGCGGGCGACAGCCTATGTGCAAAAGTATGCCGCTCGATCCCTGCCGGTGCAGGTAACCCTGTTCGATCGCCAGGGCCAGGTCTGCGCTCAGGCGGGGATCCCAGGTCGTCTCGATTGAGACAAGGACGCCGCCACCCTACCCCAATCCTGATATGGCTCCCTTTTCAGGGAAAAAAGCGAGCAAAAGAAAGCTGGAGAAGCAAAGCCGCTCCCCCAGCTCCTGCCCATCGAAGTCAGTTTGGCACTTGGATCCCAGTCCTAATTCCCGGCAATCCTAACCGTATCCACCCGCCAGCGAGTGGCTCTGCCAGAAGTTGTGCCAGAAGACCGATAGCGGAAGGCAATGTAAACACGGCCAGGAGGTTGGATCCCAGATAGAGAAATGTTTCCAGAATCCACAAATTGGCCTGTAGAGGGATTGGGAATCGTCAGGGCCGTCCAAGTGGCTGCCTGCACCGCCGCCGGAGTGCCCGCACCGTTGTAATCGGTGGAGTAAAGAACGCTTAGTTGCGGAAAAGGAACGCCGCTATCGGTAAAGGAACTCTGATTGCGGAAGGTCAGAACCGGGTTGTTGGCCGAAGCCAGGTTCAGAGGCGGAGTAATCAGCCAATCATCACCCGGTTGCTGGCCGCCGAAGGCGTTGGCCTCGGCATAGGAATTGACGCAGCGCCAAGAGCGGGTGGTGTCGCCATCCACATCCACAATCTGCCAGCCAGCGGGAGCGGGGTTGCAGTTGTCAAAGTCTTCGGTTAGAGGCAGGTTAACTGGAGGAGGTGTTGGTGTTGGAGTTGGCGTGGGCGTTGGGGTCGGCGTGGGTGTCGGGGTCGGGGTTGGCGTTGGGGTCGGTGTGGGTGTTGGCGTCGGGGTTGACGTTGGCGTCGGCGTCAGGTTCAAGCCGACGATCACCGGGTCGTGATCGGAAGAACGGAAGGGATCCGGGGCGTAAAAGAGGCTCTGCTGTGAGGCGCTCTTGAAGCTCGTGGTGTAGTCCAGGCTCACTGGCTCGTCGGCGTTGATGTGCCACTTGGCCGACCCGGTCACTTGCGGCCTCAAGCTGGCGTTGGCCAAGGCGTGATCCAGGGATCCCCACTGACCTTGGAAGCTGAAGGAATAGCTGTTGGGGCCGTTGAGGTTGGTAAATCCGCCCTCCTCCAAGACTTTGATCGGGTCTTCCTTGGCGTAGGCGTTGAGATCCCCGATAATCAGCACATCCGGATCGGTGGAGCCGGTGGGGTTGGTGGACAACCAGTTCAGGATTTCCTGGGCAGCCCGCCTGCGGTTGCCGTTGCAATTGCCCTGGAAGGGATCGTTGTCGACAGGATCACAGGGGGATCCCTTCGACTTCAAGTGGTTGACCACCACCGTGAAGATGGCGTTGTTGCTCTTCTGCCGGAAGGTGACGGCCAAGGGAGGGCGGTGGCGACGAAGCGAGGGATCTTGGGTGAGTTCCCCGGTATCCAGAAAGGCGGGGTTGGTGCCAGGCGCAATTTCAACCGTAGCCGGCTTATAGATGAAACCATTGGTAATGGCATCACCGCCTAGGTTGGCTACCCCTACATCCACAAAAGCGTAGGTTCCCGGCCCCATGACCTGGTTGAGACCGTTCACCAAATCTTGGATGGAGCTGTTCGGGCCATAGCCGTCGTTTTCCAGCTCGTTCAGGCCCACAATATCGGCGTCCATGCGGCGAATCGCCTCGATGATCTTGTCCCGCTGGCGGGTGAACTCTGCGGCGTTCCTGGCCCCTCGACACTCGGAATTGTTGGGGAAGCAAATGTTGCCGAAGGTGTTGAAGTAGTTGAACAGATTGAAGCTGGCCACCTTCAGGGATCCGCCTACCGCGGGTGGAGTTTGCGGGCGAGGGTTGACGGACTGAAACGTCGGCAAGTTGCTGGGATCGTTGGGGTGGATGCGGTAGTCGATGGTGGCATCCACGTCGCCAGCGACGTTCCGGCCCCGTAACTGAGTCATGATCCCAACGATGTTGCTGACGCGATCCCCGCCCCGCACCGTGTTGGCAGCGCTGAGACCGCCAGGAGTGGGATAGATAACCGGATCCGGGTTTTGGGTGAGCAGCCGGTTATCGATGCGGATCCGTTTGCGGTTGTTCTCTTCCTGGAGGGCGGCCGCTTGGCTGGGATCCGCAATTTGCGTGGGGGTGAACAACCGCTCTGTGGCTACACTCAGCTCCCCGTGGCGTCCCAGCAGGAAAGAGTCGGTTACAAACAGGGGCTGGTTGCCGAAGGTAACCAGCATGCCCTCCAGAGCTTCCCGCTGCTCGGGAGTTAGCGGCAGAGCGATCTGAACCGGAGATGGCAGGGGATTGTTGGAGCTGCAGATAGTGAAGTTGGTAACGTTGGAGATCTGAGTTTGCTGGCGAAACTCGGCCACTCTCCCCGTCACCTGTACCCTATCCCCCAGGCTGACGTTGTTGGCCGTACCGCTGAAAACGAAGATGCCATCGGAAGTGGCCGGGTTGCCGTCGCCATCATCCTGCAGGTAGTAGCCCTGAAGATAGGTTTGGTTGGCTACTCCTTCGTTCTCAAAGTCTCCCACCACGATCCCGGAAACGGTAACAGTTTGGTCTACCAGCGGCGAAGCGAAGCCAGTGCTTTGGACAGTGCCAATCGGGGTCACGTTGGCGTTCGGATCACAGGCTCCTAAAGGAGGTGTCGGCGTCGGCGTGGGTGTTGCGGTGGGCGTGGCTGTCGGGGTGGGTAAAGGAGAAAGCGGGAGCAACGATCCTCCCCCTGATCCGCACCCTTTCAGAGAAACTGAGAGCACTAGGCAAAACATTAACGCTGCCATCAGTTGCGCAGCACGGCGCAGAGCAGCCCTAACCCACATCCGCACACTCCTCCTTCGGGGATCCCATTTTTACCGCAACTACTGACACCACTCTCAGCAGAGAATTTGGGTAAAGAGGCAGTTAAGCTTTCCTTAAGAACTCGGAAAATCATCCTCTATTTGGTATTTGGTTCAAATTACAGCCTTTTAATTTAAAATAGGGTACAGGTATTCAAGAGGAAGGAGAGAAAGGAATGCCGACTCATTCTTTGGAT
>NZ_JANSHG010000152.1:0-5810 GCF_047461555.1 Synechococcus sp. WC101 | reverse complement strand
TAGTCCCAGTCGGCGGGGGTGGGCTCCAGCCACTCGTAAGGCTTGGGCGTTGTAACCTCTGCCGCCAGGCTTAGCCCCTGCATGGAAGGGGCTTGGCGCACCTGCTCCAGCAACGCCTGCGGGTCCAGGATCTCGGTCGAAATAGCTCCATTCATCACCCCCTGGGAGCGCAGCCGCCGCGTCAAAGCCCGCGTATCCACCCCGGCAATGGCCGGGATCCCGTGCTGTTTGAGGTAGTCAGGCAGTGTCCCCGTGGCTCGCCAGGAGCTAGCAAGGCGCGACACGTTGCGGGCAATCACTCCCGCGACCTGGGGCCGGGCCGATTCTTGATCCAGCTCATTGACTCCGGTGTTTCCCAGCTCAGGGCAGGTAAAAGTAACGATCTGCCCCCGGTAGCTGGGATCAGTCATCACCTCCTGGTAGCCGGTCATGCCCGTGTTGAACACCACCTCGCCCGCTGCCGTGCCCAGCGCCCCAAAAGACCAGCCGGCAAAGGAAGTGCCATCGGCCAGCACGAGCAAAGCAGGCTGCCGAGTTTGCCAGGGGAAGGCTTTTTGTGGAGCTTCAAGAGTTGGGGAAGAGGTAAGCATAGCCAATGACCTACGGCAGCTTAGGACAGGAGCCTGGCAACCTTTCAGCCACGGCCTGACCATCCTACCCCAGCTATCCTTCCTCTGGCTCGCTGGTTACATTGCCACACTCCGGATTGTTGTCCTTGCGAAGAGTGCCGATCAAAGTGCTCACCACCACGCAGCGGTTTTCTCCCTGAGAGTAGGTGCTGCTGACGACAAAGCGTCCTAGCTGACGCGCTCGCCCTTCCGAGTCAAAAACGGCTCTGCCATTGGGGAAGTTATTGCGTACCGTTACAAAGTTATTCAGGCGCACCCGCTGACAGGGGGTAGGTTCATCGCAGAGGCCCTCCTCATCCTGGATAACCAGAGTCGGCACGTTTGGCTCTGAATTGTCCACCTCCACCACCCAAGCTCGGCCCAGGAGAGAGGCTCTGGCGTTGGTGCGGGCGGTGCGCAAGGCTCGCTCCACCCTGTTCTGCGCATCCTCAAGCTGGATCCGCGCCCAGATGTTGATCCCAGAAGGAACCGCCAGCACGGCCAGGATGCCGATGATGACCACCACCGCTAGGACTTCTGTCAGCGTAAAGCCCCGGGATCGAAAAGGCTGAGCTCGGCCAATTGCTTTTTTCTCCAAGGCCAACATGGTGGACATTCCCCCTAGGAGAGCTGACGGTTGATAACACCGCGGGCAAGAACCCGTGTTTGCATTGGCAGCAAGTAGCGCGACACCTCTGAGATATCGACGCTGGTGGCATCCTGGATGTAGCGGCGGAAGAGGCCGGGGTTGGCCCGCTCCATGGCGGTTGCCGTGATGTTGATGATCACATCCTGCGGTCGGTCGGCACCGGGGCTTTGCCGCACGCAGACGTAGAAGCCCACGTCGTTTTGGTTATTTCCCAACCCCGAGAAGGTGACGCCATCGGGCTTGCCCCCGCCAAAGGCATAGCCCTGCGGGCAAGCGGGCGCCACCTGCGGACTTCCCTCCCGGCTGCTGAAGATGTTGGAGACCAGAGTTGTCAGGCGGGGGCCATCTGTCCTGTCGGCAATCGGGATCTGGCGTGCTCGGGCCTGCTCGGAAGGCCAAGCAAGGAAACCATCTCGGAAAGGATCGGGATCTTCGACAAAGAACGGGCTGCGCCCGGCGCAGTCGTTGTTCCCCTGCCTTGCAAAAGGTCTCAGCTCAAAACGCTCGATCCGCGCGTTGCCTTCCCAAGGGGTTGTCGAACCATCCGCCAAGTTGCCGGCGTTGTTGTAGTTGCGGCGCAGGTAATACACCACCAAGGTGTAGATGCCGCGGCGGCTAAGCAGCGTTTCCCAATCCGCATTTCTGCCGTTCTGGTCGCGCGGGAACCCATCAGGTGGTTGGTTGGGCAATCTAGCACGGCCTTCGCGAATCTGTTGCAAGGTGGGGTTGCCCGCGTAGCATCCCTGCGGGATCGGCTCCAGCTTCCAAAAGGCGACAACCGGGATAGCGCCCGCGGGTTGGCGGATCCAGCCGGGGGTGTAAAGCCGCTGGATAACATCCGGGATCCCGTCTCCATTGGGTTGTTCGGTGTCGTTGTAAATGTAGAGAGCCTCCGCCAGATCCTGCTGGATATATTCCATGGCTTGGGTCAGCTCCGCCTGCACCTGGGTGCGCCCTGTCTCCTCCCGATCCAGCCGCATCGTCTCGATGACAATCATCGCGGTGGCCAGGAGAAAGATGGAGGCAACCAGCAGTGAGACCAACAGCTCAATGAGGGTAAACCCTCTGCTGGCTTGGCGGCGAAAGATCAACACAGGCCAACACCTCCATCTTTCAACAGGTTTTGCAGGAAGGAACTTAGGCTCTACCTCACGGTGCAACAGGATTAACAGGCAGGGGGAAAGCCCGGCACCTCTCGATGGGATTCTCGCCTCTGTCAATGGCTATCTGCCGGCAAACATCTCCCAAGTTGGCAGCAGGGTTAACTTCTACAAAGGAGGTGGCTAGTGGAAAGAGCCAGACATCGGCATTGGCCAAGTTCTGGCTGGCCGAAGCCAACTCCGTTCCCAATCCAGGCAGCGCTTGGCGAGTGGTCGGGTCGAAAGAAAAGCGATGGTAAACCCTCACCCCCATGAGAAAGCTGCAGGGAACCCCCTGAATGACCCTGTTTTCGCGCCGGTCGATGCAAGGTGCCCCCGCGTCGCGAAAGGTTTGGATGACGTATTCTTCGGAGTTACGCCCCGGCACTTGGACCCGAGCCACGCGAATGGAATAGTTGTCCCCCTCTGTGTCCATGTTGGTGGGAGGTGGGGTATTTGCCAGCGGGTTGGCTCCCACCTTGGGCAGACGGGCCAGTTGATCCGGATCATCCTCAAAAGCGCGAGGGTTGGCAGCCAGCTCGATATCCACCAGAGTGCGGATGCGATCCACCTCTTCCTGGGCTAGGCGGTTGGCCAGCTCCACCCGCTCGCTCATGGCGCGCCGGTAAGCAATTACCGTGAGGGTAGGGGCCAGGGCGGCCATGGCCAGGGCCACGAGGACGACCGAAGCCAAGACTTCAATGAGGGTGAAACCCTCCGCTTGGTGTTGCTGCCAAAGCCGCCACTTGTTCATGGATCCCTCCCTCTTCTGCCCCTACCCTAAATCTGCCCCTGACCGGCCAGGTCAATATCAGTTAAACTCCTCGCAGCCACCAATCTGGGCAGACGGATCCAACTGCACACCCGGCTGATTCTGGAGTGCGCAGCGCAGCCGCCGCACATACGGATCCTGAGGATCCAACTCCCGCAAGAACTCCGTGCGCGTGTTGGAGGGGAATTGGAAGCGAGCCGACACCGCGCCGGGACGACGGGCAATTTGCAGGCCCACATCGTAGCCGAAGCGGCGGTTGGGTGGGTAGTAGTAGTCGTAGCCCCGCACAAAGGTTGGATCGGCTACCAGATCGGGCGGCTCGAAGCTGTGCTGCAGGAAGGGCCCGGTGGCATAGGTGCTGTAGTTGAGCTGGATCATCGAGCCGCTGAAGAAGAGGTCGGTATTTCTCCACAGCTCGTTGAGGCGCAGGAAGTTGTGCATACCGCCGGCGGTTTGATCCAGCCGCGACGGGAGGACACCGCTAACGGCCACCGCGTTGACCCGTGTTTCTCGGGCCGGCTGCAGTTGCCAGTTTTGGCTGCCATTGTCGTTGCGGCGGCGCTGGTTCACATCGGTGGAGGCCAGCTCCTGGAAGCGAGGAATGGGAATGGGCCGCCGCGTCACCTCGTCCAGGATCACCCCCAGCACCGGGTTGTTGCCGGCAAAGCCGGTGGTGGGACTGTTCAGATCCAGGGTGAAGGGCTCCACATCTACCCACTCAGGGTTATTGCCACCGCCGCCATCCCGGTCGATTTGCACCTGGATGGTGTTGCCGTTGGGCTTGACGTAGAAGCACAGGCCGTTGCGGATGTTTTCACTCCCCCTGTGATCGATGTAGTAGCCGTCCGCGTACTTGGATGCGGGGGTGTAACCCTGCGCCGCAGCATTTTTGTTGACCCGGGCGTAGGGGTTGAGCGCCATCTGGGGCTGGATCTCTAGCCCTGGCTTGTTGGGATCCAAATCAAACCCAAACAGCGGATCCCGATCCAAAACGTTCGTCGGCTCGCCTGGATCCCAAGCGCCATTGCCGTTGAGATCCTCAAAGGTGGGATCAGCACCTCCGATGGTGCGCAACGTGCTGGGGCGGCTGGCACCGGTGTAGGCGATGTACTTGAAGCGGTCGTTGAAGTTGGGGCGGAACACGCCGGGTACCCAGAAGCCACCGTCGGGGCCAACTTTTTCTTCAGAGTCGCAGCGGACGCTTTGATCCTCTTTGAGCAACCTCCGCCGCAGTAGCCGCGCCCAGTCATCGGTGCCTGGAGCCAGGTTGCCAGCAATCGGCTGAGCGACACTTTCAGCGGGGCGGATGCCCGGCTCTTTGCTGGGGTTGGCGATCTCGCTGAGCAACACGTTGCTCCTCAGGCCGTTGCGGGCGGCGTAGGCCGGCTCGCCGAAGATCCAATTGAAGGCCGCTTGCAAAGCTTCGGCAGGGCTGGGCCACTTGGGCGGCTTGGGCACCCCTGCTTTCACTTCCAGCACCGGGGAAAGCTCCGGCTGCAGAGCAATGGTTACGCCCTCGGCAGGAGCCGCAGCCACCGTATTCACGCTGATGGTCTCCGGCTCCGGATCGGCCTCGACTGCCTGAATGGGGCGCAGCTCCACCGTGTTGGGCTTGGCTGCCATCCACTCGCCCAAGGGGCTCTTGGAAGGAGTTTCTGGGGCAAAGACGCTCGGCCCGCAGGGAGGCCCCTGGCAGGTGAGATTTTGCGTCTGCGTCTCGGTTGCTGGACAGGTGGGGCTGCTGGTGCTGGCAATCAGGTTGCGCGTTCGAGTTTGAGTAACCGTTCTAGTTTGGCCGCAGGCAACCTGAACCTGGCTGCAATCTGGGGGTGACCAGGGGCTCCACTCGCTGTAGTTGCAAGTCTTCGGGCAGGTAACCGTTTGGGTTTGCGTCCGGGTGGTGGTCCCGCAAATCGAGGTGCAGGTCTCAGTGCGGCTCTGAGTTATATGCAGGCCGCCGTTGACCACCGTGCACGCAGGAGTCCAGTCTGTATAGGTGCAGGTAGCCCCCGGAGGTTGGCAAGTGATGGTTTGGTTTTGGGTTTCAGTAAAGGGGCTTTGGCTGGTACAGAGCGGCGTTACCGTGCGGCTGCGGGTTTGGGTGATTCTGGTGCCGCTACACTGCTGCTGCGGGGTACACTGAGGCGTCCAATCTGACCAAGGCCCGTAGTTGTACTGAGGGTAGCAGGTGAACCTCCGAGTTTGCGGTGTTGGCGGAGTGCCAGGGCAACCGGCAGGCAAGGTGGCTGTTTTGGTCTGGGTGATGGTGGTGGGTTGACAAATATCGGTTCTACAAGCGGGCGTCCAGTCAGTCCACCTGGGATCACAATTGAGGCTGACCGCGCAGGAGCGCTGAACAGGATTTTGATCTTGATCTAGCTGGCTACCCTTGATCGGATCTGGCTCGCAAGGTTTATTCACCCCCGGCAGCGGCTTCAGGTAGCGCAGGTCGTAGTCTTCCAGCTCGCTGCCATCGCGGGTGGCAAAGCGCACGCGAGCGTTGCCGCTATTTTCATAGGTCTGGATCTCCACGAGGTAAGGAGAAGGCCCTTCTGCAGGCGCGCACTCCAGCTCCAAGCGCAGGGTGACCATGTTGCTGCTGCTATCCTGCCAGGCTTCGGCCCCTGCCGCGTCCGGCCCTA
>NZ_JANSHG010000151.1:0-5865 GCF_047461555.1 Synechococcus sp. WC101 | reverse complement strand
CGATTCCGCCGTCAGCACCCTGCTGGAGGGGGAAGGGGTGCTCATCGACCCCGTGGGGGCCATCTTGGCGGTGGTGGTGCTGCAGGTGGTGCTCTCCGGCCACCCCAGTTTCTTGCTGGCCCTAGAGCAGCTATCTAGCCGCTTGGCCATTGGGTCGGCGGTGGGGGCGCTGGGGGGCTGGCTGATGGGATCCTTCCTGCTCTGGTCGCGGCAGTTTTTGACGGAGGAGCTGCGCAACTCGGTGGTGCTGGCGGGGGCGCTGGGGGTGTTTGCCCTGGCCCAGTCGCTGCGCTCCGAGGCGGGTCTAATGGCGGTGGTGATGGCCGGGTTGGTGGTGCGGCAGAAGGCGGCCATTGCCGAGCGGAGCGTGCGCCAGTTTCACGGCCAGTTGGTGGTGATGGCCATCTCGGTGTTGTTTATTCTGCTGACTTCCACCCTCTCGCTCAAGGCGGTATTTGCGCTGGGGTGGGGAGCCTTGGCCACGGTGCTCTGCCTGATGCTGGTGGTGCGTCCTTTGAGCGTGTGGCTGTGTACCTGGCGCAGCGACCTGAATTGGCGGCAGAAGCTGTTTGTGGCCTGGCTGGCCCCCCGCGGCATCGTGGCGGCCTCGGTGGCTTCTTTGTTTGCCATTTTGCTCACCGAGCGGGGCATTACCGGGGGGGATGCCCTCAAGGCGCTGGTGTTTTTGACCATCTCGGTCACGGTGACGGTGCAGGGGCTGACCGCTGCCTGGGTGGCCCGCTGGCTGGGCTTGGATCAGGGGAGTTCTACGGTGATCATCGGCAACCATCCGCTGGTCGGCCAGTTGGCCCAGTTGCTGTGCTCCCTCAACCAGGCGGTGGAGGTGCTGCCGCTGCCGTCGGGATCCCGTCTGCGCGAGCGCACCGCCAATCTTCCCGCCGAGCTCAACGGCCACAAAGCCGGCCATACCTCAGGGACCCACCCCGCCAGCGGCAATGGCAGCTCCAAAGCCCTGCCGGTTCGCGTCAGCGGGACGGAGTCCTCAGAGGAACCTGGCCAGGTGCTGCCCGGATCTTTGCAGGAAGCCGTGCTGAGCGAGTCAGCCTTCTTGAAGGCCGATATCGACCATGCGGAAACTCTGTTGATCCTGACTTTGGATCCGCAGGTGAACTGGGCCATTGCCGAGCTGATGGTGAAGCTTTCGGTTTCTGCCGCCATCTGGACGGTGTTGCTGCCGGAGATGCCCATCTCGGAAGGGATCCGCACCCTGCCGATCCCTTTTTCCCAACTGCAGCGCTGGGCCAGCTACCTGGAGGCCAATCGGGCCGAGCTGCGCTCGATCACCCTGCCCACCCTGGCGGACCTGGGCCTGAAGCCCCCCCAATCCGCCGGGGCCTCGGCTCAGGAGTCGATCGCGGCAGCGCGCTCAGCGCTGCTCAACCCTTTTTCGGCCCAGATGGGGCTAGAGGATCCCACGTTGGAGCGGCTGCGGGATCAGTTCGCCTACCGCATCAAAGCCGATCTCTGCCTGCCTTTGTTGCTGGTGCGTCCGCAGCGTCTGGGAGGCTGGTTTGGGGAGAAGGGCAAGTCGTCCCAGGTCGGTCGGCTGTTCTACCTGCCGGAGCCGGGCATCTGGCGACGCGGAGATTGCATCTACTACCTGGAGCGCACGTCCAGCCCCGTAGAGGCCGTTGCTCCCTCTGCCAGAGAGTTGGATCCCCCAGAATGGGATCCACCCTCAGCCGAGCTACTGCCCCAGTATGTTGAGGGCGTCAAGCTCCACTTCGATCTCTAGGGGTCCCAGGGCAGCCAGCGGCCACTAGGAATGAGGGGACACCCCTGCACCTGCTCAGGCCGACCCAGATAAACCCAGGCAAAGGTGCCGCTCTCCAGTTGCACCCACTGCCGTTCGTATAGCCGCGGGTGGTCTTCCAGCTCATCTAGGCGGGGCAACAGGCCCAAGGGAATGCGGTAGCGCTCGCCGTAGAGCCGGTTGCGGCCAGGAACGGCCATCGGGTAGGGGCCGAGATCGTAGAGGTCGATGTGGTTGAGGCTGTCTGGGCCCAAAAACTCTGCCCCTTGCAGCAGGCTGTGGTACTGGCCGCCCCGCAGCAGGGATCCGTAGACAAAAACCACGGTGGAGGGTTCCATGTAAAGCTACGCAACTTTGACAACCGGGATCAGGGGGATTGGGCCCATTTTTGGCCGATGCGCGGCTCCGAGCCGGCCAGCAGGCGTTCGATGTTGCGGCGATGGGCAGCAATGACATAAACCCCCCCTGCCAAGGCAAACAGCAAATACGGCAGAGGCTGGCCCAGAGCCCACATCAAGAGCGGCGCCGCCACCGCCGCCAGCAGGGAGCTAAACGAGACGATGCGGGTGAGGGCGATCCCCAGCAGCCAGACACCGAAGGTAGCCAGGGCTACCGGCCAAGCCATGGCCAACAGGATCCCCAGGCTGGTGGCCACCGACTTGCCCCCCTTGAAGCCCAGCCAGCAGGAGCGGCTATGGCCGATCACCGCCCCCAGGGCCGCCACGACCACCCACCACGGCGAGCCCAGAGCTGATCCCAGCGCCACCGCTGCCGCTCCCTTGGCAGCGTCCACCAGCAACACCAGCAGCGCCGGCCCCTTGCCCACTGTCCGCAACACGTTGGTTGCCCCCGTTGAGCCGGATCCCGCTTGGCGGAGGTCGATCCCACCCCAGCAACGGCCCACCCAGTAGCCGGTGGGGATGGATCCCAGCAGGTAGCCTCCAAGGGCGGCAAGGAGGGCGGAAAGCCATGCAGGCATAGACACGTCTTGAACGCTCTCTCCTCACTTTGCCACAGGGCTTGGGTTGCCACTGCTGTCGAATCCGGCCAGGTTGACCTCCCAAGCAAGGCGCGGCTGCACAAATTGCAAAAGCTGTTGGCGAATCTGCTCCAGTTGCCGGATGGCCTGGCGGGATCCCTGCGCCCAGAACTGCTGCTGCAGATAGTCGATCAGCCACAGCTGCGCCGGCAAATCGAGAGCAGCCACTGCCCTAGCCACTTCCAGCGCCTGCCGCAGCGAGTGGGGCCAGCGTCTTAGGTGCTGCAGCAGTGACGGCGGAAGGCTTTGCAGGTGCTGCTGGGCGGCCAGCGCCCGTCCAGGGCTGCCTTGGGCTAGGGCAATTAGCTCAGAGCGAGGGATCCCGGGCAGCTCCGGGCAGCCCAAAGCTGTCAACACTTGCTCCATCTCTGCCGAGCTGAGGCGGCGAAACGGCACCATCTGGCAGCGGGACAGCAGCGTCGGTGGCAAAGGGTGGGGAAGGGGGGTAGGCGAGTGGTGGGAGGCGATAAGAACGATGTGGGCCGGCTCAGGCTCCTCCAGGGTTTTCAGCAGGGCATTGGCCGCACTTTCTGTCAGGGTTTCCGCTCCCTCCAGTACAACTAGCGAGCGGCGGGCGTGCATTGGCCTACGGGCACAGAAGCGAACCACTTCCTGCACCTGTTCCAGGCGAATTTGCGGCGGGGAGCGCCGCTGCAGAGCTTGTGCCTCCGGGGCGTCTGCTGCTATCAGGCGGCCCTGGTGGACATAGGTGGGGCTGACCCAGTGGAGATCGGGATGGGTGCCTGCGAGGAGCCAACGGCAGTTGGAGCACTGGCCGCAAGGGATCCCTGAGCTGGCCTCGCAGAAGAGGGCCTGGGCAAACCAGCGGGCCATCAGGCTCCGTCCCACCCCTTCTGGTCCCAAGAAACAGTAGCTAGAGGTCACCCGCCCCTTTTCCAAGGCCGCCACGAGCAGCCGCGCCGCCAGCTCCTGCCCGACGATGTGCTGGGGGGGCAGAACCGTGACTCCCTCAACCATCTCGGCAGCTCTGGGCTGAAGCATCGGCAAAGTTGCCTAGTCGCAGGCAAAGGTCGGCAAGAGAAATTGCCACAGCCCCTCCTCCACCAAGGGATCCCTCCCTATCTCTGCCCCAGCCTTGTTGTTAGCCGGTGGGATCCAGTCGCATTAAAACTTGGCCAAATTCCACCGGCTGGCCGTTGCTCACCAAAATCTCCCTCACCACGCCCGCCGTTTCAGCTTCTATCTCGTTCATCAGCTTCATGGCTTCGATAATGCAGAGAGTTTGGCCCTTGTTCACCCGTTGGCCAACCTGCACAAAATCCGTTTCTCCAGGGGCAGGAGCGCTGTAGAAGGTGCCCACCATCGGCGCCGTCACCTCCACCCAGTGGCTGGGGGCAGGCTTAGGAGCGCTCTCAGGAGGGGGAGCTTCTGCAGGGGAAGCAGGGGGGGGTTCTGGCGGCGGGGCAGCGGGCGGAGCAGCGGCAGCAGCAGCAAGGCCAGCCGGGATCCCTTTGCGCAGGGTGAGGCGGAAATCCTTGTACTCCAGGATTAGCTCGGTAACGTCGCTCTCCTGCAGAGCGGCCAGCAGAAGGCGAACTTCCTGCCAATTGACAACATCCAAGGGAAGATTACTCCTGATGCATCACCTGTCCACAACGGCAGCCCAGCGGCAAGAAGAGGGGGAGCCATCACTCGCGGCCTATATAGGTGTCGGTGCGAGTATCGACACGCACCCGTTCTCCCACCTTAATAAACAGAGGCACCTGGATCTCAGCGCCGGTCTCCAGCTTGGCGGGCTTGGTTCCCCCTGTTGCCGTATCTCCTCTCACGCCGGGGTCGGTTTCCACCACTTCCAAGACAACGGTGTTGGGCAGCTCCACATCGATCACCTGCCCCTTCCAGCGCAGGATGGCCACCTCCATGTTCTCTTTCAGGTATTTCACGGCAGAGCCGATTTGGGCAGCGCTGAGGGGAGCCTGTTCGTAGGTCTCCATGTCCATGAACACGAAATTGTCCCCTTCTGAATAGAGATACTGCATATTCACTTTTTCAATAGTGGCCGCGGGCAGCATCTCGCCGGCGCGGAAGGTTTTCTCCACAACGTTGCCGGTCTGCATATTTTTGAGCTTGGTGCGCACAAAGGCCGCGCCCTTGCCGGGTTTCACATGCAGAAACTCGATCACCTTGTAGGGAGCGCCATCAATTTCCACAGAGACGCCGGGGCGCAAGTCGTTGCTTGAGATCATGTCAGCACAGGGATCCGTTGCTCAGACTTCCCAATCTTACCCCGGCTGCGGGGCACTCCGATTCAGCTCTCTGAGATCAATGGGCGGCTGACGTCCGTAAAGAGGCAACACCGTCTGCCAGGAAGGGCGCAAGCCTGCTTGGAAGTCGGCGCGGGCCAGTTCCGCCAACGCCAGCACAGGTGCCGGATCCACCCAGTCGGCAGCATCGACGACCAGAGCCTGGGGCCACTGCCGCAGAACCTTCTGCCAAGACGCTTCTTCCCAGATCTGATCCGCCACTTCGGCAACCCAATGTTCTGGCCCCAGCCGGTACACGCCACCATACTGCTCCCCTCGCTTGGCGTCCATCTGCACCGCCACCGTCAGCGGCTGAGGCGGGGATCCCTGCTCCTGCCACACCTGGCGGGCGAGAACCGCCAAAGTCGAGTAGCCGAACACCGGAATGCGCAACTGCTGGCCCAACAGCCGCGCCACACTTACCCCCAAACGGCTGCCGGTAAAACTCCCCGGCCCCAGAGCGACAGCGATCCCCGCCATCTGCGACCAGTCCTGGCCGGCCAAGAACTCCTTCAGGCAAGGGTGCAACTGCGCCGCCATCTCCCGATCCAGCCACCAACTCCGGCTGCGGCTCTCCCCCAGCTTCTCCTCCAGCGGCAACACGGCCAAGCCCAGAACAGGCGTGGTGGTGTGGATCCCTAAAATCCAGCGGGGAACTGACATGGCCTCTCTCAGGATCAAGCGAGGTAGTTGACAGAACTTAACGGATGATTTAAGGTTAGGTTGTCAATCTTCGCGCTTCCTCAGGGAAGTTTGCCATCATGACCACTGTTATCCAACGTCGCTCA
>NZ_JANSHG010000150.1:0-5875 GCF_047461555.1 Synechococcus sp. WC101 | reverse complement strand
GGGAACCACCTGACCACACCCAGAACACTCTTGACTCATGCCGTTTGGATTCCCTGCAATCGTCAACAGCCCAGCTCTTTCAGTCGTCCACGCCCTAGCACCCCCTATTGGCTTCCCCTCTTCTCAGACCCTAACCCTGCCTGGATAACGATTACGAAGACTATTACCCCAGCTACCGGCACAACCTACTGCAATCCGGGTGGAAACCCCTGTACCGCCATTTCGATGCCGAGTATTCCTGTGCGGGATCCCTGGGCGTTGGCCGAAAAATTTTTGGAGATGTGTGCAGCGATATTGCCAATGCGGTAGGACGTAGAGAGTACAGCGCGCTTCTCAACTTTCAGAGAATACCTGTTACAAGATCGAAGGGTTTTGGAATAGCGTCACTCCACCTCTGCCCAGCCCCGACCATACAGTATTTCATGATCAGCTCTCCACGCAGACGCCGATTCAGCAGCAGGTGAGCCGGGATCAAGTTCCCATCGATGACGTTTTAAGGCGCCTGCAGGAAATGACCGTTCTCAGAGTTTTAGCGCATCTGGGGCGACTGGTGCAGTTGGCGCAATTCCATATGGAGCGCTACTTCTACCATCCAGTCGAGCGGTTCAGCAGTTGGGAGGAAATCAGCAGCCTGGGCACCACCTATGCCTTCTGACCGGAGCCGCAGATTTGGCTACAAGTTCAGGCCACCTATCACAACTGCCGCCGCTACACCCTGCTGGGCGTGGCTCTCAGGCCCTTGTTCGCAAGGTTACTTACAATCTGGCAGTGATGGTGAGCGGCTACCAAAGCCGGATCGGGCAAATCCACAGCCCCTATCCAATCAGTTCTTTTCCCACCGAAATTCAGGCCTTTGCAGCTTCTACAGCAGGAGCGATTGGCGGTCTTGGTGCACGGGATCCCGGGTACGGGCAAAACGGGATGGACGCAGGCAGTGACCCACGAGCTGCTGGGGCCCCTGCGCTATGCGGTGCTCATCTTGGATCACGAAGCCGTGCAGGAGTTCATCGCGCCCCCCTACCTGGAGGGGGTCTGCCTGATCATCAACGAAGCCGATCACCTCGCCCAAGACCGAGCCAGCGAGGTAGCCCAGCAGAGCACCAAAACCGAACGCATCCTCAGCCTGTTAGATGGCACCCTTCACCAAAGCGTGCTCGCTCCCGATTATCTCGACTGCGAGCAGAGGTTGGTGGTGTTAATGACCTGCAACACGACCGAGCGCCTGGAGCCGGCCGTTTTGCGCCAAGGGCGGGTGGACTTGGTGCAGGAGTTTACCCACCGGTTTGCTCGAGCTGCTATCGGCAGCCACCTGTTCTCCTCTCCGGACAGGTCAGGGGAGCAACTGAGGCCAATCTTCGATTTGGGTCAGGCTGGGGTGGGCTAGGTAGCCCGCAGTTGAACCGGCATGACCAAATAGCAGAGGCGCGTCGCTCCAATCGGCTTCCAGATGGCCGGCTGGGTAGCGCCGTTCAGCTCCAGGCTCACCTGCTGTGTATGAAACACCTTAAGGGCCTCCAGCAGGTAGCGCACATTAAAAGCCAGCTCCAGGTCAGGGCCGGACATCTGTACCGGCAGAGATTCCTCGCCGCTGCCCACATCGGGCGCCTCGGTGCTGATGCGTAGGGTTTGGGTTGCCTCAGAAAGGTTGAACTTGATGATGTCGTTCCGCTGGGCAGCAAACACCCCCACTCGCTCCAAGGACTCGATCAAAGGCCGACGCTCCAGGGTTACATGCCGCTCAAATTGCCGGGGGATCAGGCGGTTGTAGTCGGGGTACTGGCCCTCCAAAAGGCGGCTGGTAATCCGCTGCTGGCACTGAGCGCTGCCGGCGCCAGGGGGCAAAATAAATTGCACCTGCGACCGGTCAAACCGCAGTTCCACCGCGGAGGCGGCCGTCTGGGCGCCGAGGATGCGCTCCACCTCTCGTAGAGTCCGAGCGGGAATGGTGAAATCCAGCTTCGTCCCCCCAGCCGCCAAATCAACTGGGATCCCTTCCGCCTCCACCTGAACTATCGCCAGGCGATGTCCATCGGTGGCCGCAAACTCCAGCCGCGGCGGATCCCCGGTCAAGAGCTTGACATGTACACCCGTAAGCACTTGCTTGGTGTCATCACCGGAAGCGGCAAAGAGGGTTTGGCCAATCCCTTGCAGCAGGCTCTCGATGGGCAGCTCAAGGATCTGGGCGGCTAAGCTCTCCTCCTCAGCATCGGCATCGGCAGTACGGGGCGCTATCTCGGGCAAGGTGGGATACTCTTCCGCAGGCATGCCGCGTAGCTGGTACTGGCCGGCGGCCGATGTAAGGGTCACGGCAGCGCTCTCCGGCACTTGGCTGAGGCCGATCGGGCCGCTAGGCAAACGGCTGACGATGTCGCTGAGCAGCTTGGCCGGCAGAGTGGTGCGACCGGATCCCTTCACCTCGGCCTCGAACTCGCTGCGAATGCCCAAGTTCAAGTCAAAGGCCGTCAGGGCAACCCGCTGTGCCTCTGCACTTGCCTCTACCAGCACGTTGGCCAAAACTGGCAGGGCAGGACGGCTGGCAACAGCTCGGCTAACTGCAGCAAGGTGGTGGCTGAGCTCAGCTTGCTCACAGGTGAAGCAAAGACAACCGGCAGGTAGGTCGACAGCCTTGCCGAAGGACTCTGTCCTGTTGACGGGGAAGGGATCCCCAGACCTGCCGTCGCGCGGGGCAGACGCGGGCGATCCGGTTTCGACTTCCCAATCCGCAGGACGTTGAGCTTGCACCATCAGGGGACTTGCGAGCTGAATACGCCTATCCTACACCGCCTGCTTCCCACGGATCCCTCCCTGCCCAGACGAGTTTTGCAAAAAATTTTCCTCGCGCGCGCAGGATAAAGTTAAAAATCACGATCCCTACCCAATTTAATTTTTTAATCTAGTAGTAGTAGGGGCTGTGGAAACTGTGGAAATTGATCGGAAAAACCTTGCGCCACAAGCTTTTGATCGTATTCCCCACCTGTGGAAAAACTGTGGATAACTTGGCCAACTTTCCACAAGGTATAAATACTCTGTGGATAACTCGGGAGGTTTTTCCACAAGTTTTCCACAGATTTTTGAAGTTTTCCACAAGTTTTCCACAGGCTGAGGGGGATGAAAATGTTGCTATTCCCTGACAAATTTATAAAACTTAACGTACGACCAGTGTGGGATGCTCTAATGTAGTGGTTCGTTGCTCTAGATGTGGTCTGGGGATCCCATGAAGGCTGGGGGCGGCCTTCGGAGGATTTCCACAGGTTTTCCACAGGCTGCTCGGGAAAACCGTGGCAGCCTGCGGGAGGCTGGCCAGGCCCGCCAGACCAAAAGCTCGCATCGAGCTCAGGTGCGGCTGAAGCTGCTGACCGCGAGCTTCTGTTTGGCATGGTTACTGTCATTTCGGCCTCAGCCGGAGCAGTTTGCTTATGCTCAACTGCCCATAGCAAGTCAGGGTCGCTTCTCCAGAAGCGTGGATGCCTTGTTTCAAGATAAAAACGACCGTTTGCAAACGGCGGTCAAAGACCGATTGGCTACCGCCCAGCCGTCAGGGTAAAAGGATCCCCCACTCAATTTCAGGTAGTCTCTTCAAATTGCTCTTCGTTTGAGTCTTCAGTTACTTCTTCCGGTTGCAGCGGGGCCTCTTGGCAGCGCTCCATGGCCTGAAGCAGAAGGGCTTCCCCTTCTTGCAAGGTTTCGATGCGACAGAGAAGGGCGCGAAACTGAGAGGCGCCGGCAAAATCCTTGATGTACCAGGTCATGTGCTTGCGGGCCTGACGGATGCCACGTTCTCCCTTATACTCCCAGAGGCCCCGCAAGTGTTCTAAAGCCATTTGAATCCGATCCAGGGGGGTAGGAGCCGGCCTTTCTTGGCCGGTTTTCAGGAAGTGATCGATTTGCCCCACCAGGAAGGGGTAGCCCATCGTGCCGCGGGAGCACATCACCCCGTCGGCTCCGGTCTCCTCCAGACACTTTACCGCTGCATCAGTCGAGAAAATATCGCCGTTGGCGATCACCGGAATGCGTAAGTGCTCTTTGACCCGGCGGATCCAATCCCAGCGAGCCTTGCCGCTAAAGCCCTGGGCGCGTGTGCGGCCATGCAAAGTAAGCAGTTGCGCTCCAGCCTCCTGCAGCCGATGGGCAAAATCCAGAATGTTGATCTCCTGATCTGACCAGCCCAGGCGAGTTTTCACTGTAACAGGTACAGGTACAGCCTTGGCCACCGCTTCCACAATCCGGGCTGCCGTGTCCGGCTCCCGCAGCAGGGCAGAGCCGCCGCCGTTTCTGGTAATCTTGTTTACTGGGCAGCCCATGTTGATATCCACCAAGGTCGCCCCCTCATCCACGGCCATGCGAGCCGCTTCGGCCAAAAAGTGGGGCCGGCAGTCGAACAACTGGATGCCGATGGGCTGTTCTCCTTCACCCACTTCCATAATGCGGGGCAGCTCGCGGGCATAGTGCAACCCGGTGGCGTTCACCATCTCGGTGTAGACCAGGCTTTGCGGGGCAAAGCGGCGTACCAACCCCCGAAACACTTTGTCGGTTACGCCTGACAGGGGTGCCTGAAAGACACGACTAAAAACCTTTACCCCCCCAATCTCAAGGGGCTGGGCCATTCGAGCTTGCAATTGCGGCGAAAGCTGCAGGCTCATCGGGATCCGGAGAAAGCAGACAGCAACTTACCCTTCTTTGTTGACAAAGTAGAGAAGGCCTAGGATGCGCGCTTGTTTGATGGCTTTGGAGACTTGCCGCTGCTGCTTGGCAGTCAGCCCCGTGATGCGGCGGGGCAGGATCTTGCCGCGCTCGGTTACAAATTTCTTGAGCAGCTCAACATCGGTGTATTTGATCGGCTCTCCCGGTTTGATGGGAGACAGGCGGCGACGAGCGTAAACCATAGGTCAGGAGAACGGTAAAGCGTCTTGAACTATTTGATCTCTTTATGGACGGTGTGGCGGTTGCACTTGGGGCAGAATTTCTTCAGCTCCAAGCGAGCCGTGGTGTTACGGCGATTTTTGGTGGTGGTGTAGCGGTTTACCCCCGGAGAACGTTTGTTGACGTTGGTGCGGCACTCCGTACATTCCAGGGTAATGATGATGCGGGCACCCTTTGCTTTGGCCATAGTGGATCCCAAGATGGAGGTGAAAGTCGGCTCGAGATCCCCAAAACCCCAGCCAACGAGGTTGGAGATGGGCTACCTCGCAAGCGCGATCACCAATTATCCAACTTTTCTTTGACGGAATCAACCCAGTTTTTGACTTGCCTGCCGGTTTGTTGGCGGAGGGCGCGGGTGTTCCGATCCACGTCCCTGCTCAGGCGCTGCATCTGTCTGGAAAGATCGCGCACAGTTTCGTTGCGCTGAGCTTTGCGCAACAGGTCGCGAGCAGCGGACTTGACGTCCTCGGCGGCTTCTCCCTCCAGAATTTCCTGCAGCAGCCGCAGGGCTTTTTCATCCAGGTGGTAGCCTCGCTCCGATTCCACCACCAGGGTGCGTCCGGCGCGGTCGTGGATGCTCTGGCGTTTTTCTTTATCGAAAAGGGCGAACAGGCCATCGGCAGCCAAAGGCACCAGCAGGGCTTCCGTGAGGATAAACAGCGAGAGCACCCCTTCGCGGGCCAGGGAGCGCACCAGATGGGGTGAGGCCTCGGTTTCGGGATCCAGGGTTTTGAGGTTCAGCAGCCATTTGCCGAGGCTTTGGCCGGCGGGGCGGGATTGGAAGTAGCCGCGGTTCACCAACCAGGTGGCAAAAAAGGCGATGTAGCCGGTCATATCCACGGCGCCCGCATCGGCTCCTACCAGGGAAGCCAGGCCCTGCGCCAGGTAGGAGACCCCCAGCCCCAGCCCAAAATCCAGGGCAAAGGCTCCGATCCGTTTGCCCCAGGGGGCCAGT
>NZ_JANSHG010000149.1:0-5918 GCF_047461555.1 Synechococcus sp. WC101 | reverse complement strand
TAACGCTTTCACTCGCTTCGGGAACAGGCACGTGGGTGCCAAGGGTGCGGCGAATTTCCCGCGCCTTGTCCAGCAGCACCTTTAGCACCACGCCGTCCACAGGGTTATCTCGCCCAAAAAAACGAATGACCTTGACCCGGGGGGCCCGTTGGCCGTAGCGATCCACCCGCCCCTCCCGCTGCTCCAGCCGGTTGGGGTTCCAGGGCAGGTCGTAGTGGATGACGGCTGTCAATTTTTCCTGCAGGTTGATCCCTTCCGAGAGGCAGTCGGTGGCCACCAGCACCCGTGGCTGGTCAACGGCCATTTCCGCAATCTTGGCCTCCCGCTCCTCGTCGCCCATGCGGCCGGTTACGCAGGCTACCTGAGTTGCGGATCCCAGGTGTTGTCGAAGGTGGTCGGCAAGATACTCCGCCGTGGCCACATAGCGGCACCAGAGAATGGGGTGAAAGCTCTCTTTGAGGAGCCGCTTCACTAGCTCGATGGCCCGCGCCAGCTTGGTGTCTTGGTCTACGCCACGCAGTTGACCAGCCAGGCGGGCGAGCTCGCGCAGCCGGCGGCGGTCGCTGTCGGGCAGAGTTTGATCTGCTGCTTCGAGGGCTGGCAGCGGTAATTCGTCGTCAGTACGCTCTTCTGCTGACTCGAACACCCAGCGGCTAAAGCTCTCCTCGGCCTCTTCAGCTTCTTCCTCCCGGGAGCCTGCACCGCGATTGGCCAGCGCTGCCAAGGCCGCTGCCGGACTGGACATGACACAGCGCAAAAGAGCCAGCGCCCCCCAGTAGCGTACTCGCCGCCGCCGCTGTTCCATCTGCTGGCCGGTGCGCACCAGCTCCGCGCAGAAGGCATAGGTGCGCTCAAACAGCTCGCGGTAGCGGGGCGAAAGGTCATAGGTCTCATCTTCAGCTTCTCGGCTTGGGAAGCAGGCGGTTTCTTGCCAGGTCTCCTTAATGTCCCGCCGCGTGCGCTGGACAAAGTGACGGGCCAGCTCGAGGCGCTGGCTCTCAGTGAGATCCTGAAAGTCCCACGCCTCAAACTCAGGCCGCAGCAGCCCCAGCAAGGAACGGAAGGCCTCTGGGATGCCGCTGTGGGGAGTAGCCGTCAGCAGAATCAGGTGGCGGTTGGGCGCTTGGGCAATGGCTCTCAAAAGGGCATGCCGCTCCTGCTGAGCTCTGCCGGAACTGGCCGCCGCCGCACCGTGCACTTCGTCGGCAATGACCAGCTCAGGACAAAACTGTAAAAATTGAGGGCGGTTGCGCTCTGTTTTGACAAAATCAATGCTGGCCACCTGCACCAGGAAGTATTCGTAGAGGCTCTGTCCCAGCGGGGTTTGCCGCTCCAGTTGCCCTACCGTCCCCGAGCGGATAACTACCGGCTCGAGGTGAAACTTCTCGGCCAGCTCCCTGGCCCACTGCTCGCACAAATAAGGCGGGCAAAGGACACAAAAGCGCCGGATCTCGCCGCGATCCAGAAGTTCTCTGGCTATCAGCAGCGCTTCGATGGTCTTGCCCACTCCCACGTCGTCGGCAATAAACAGCCGCACCGGATCAAGGCGCAGCGCCATGAGCAACGGCACAAACTGGTAGGTTCGGGGCCGGATGGAGATGCGCCCCAGCGAGCGAAAGGGAGTGGCGCCCTCGCGCAAGATAAGCCGCGCTGCCTGCCAGAGGAGATGGGCGGCTGCAGCATCGGCAACTCGGTCGGCGCAGGGCAGCGGGAAGAAGGCCGGCTCGATGCGCTCAAAGGGCAAGGTGCCGCCTACAAGGTTCATCAGTTGTCGGTGAATGTGAATCGCATCCTCTGGCGTACCAGTAAGGGGCCGCAGCACTACCCCTTCTTCGGAATCAGCGGGGAGCACCACCCACTCGCGGTGGCGGCAGCAAACAATTGAGCCAGGCTGCATCGATCGGGATCCCTAGAGAGCTTTCTCCATTTGAGATTTGTATACATCTTTGCCGCTTTCCGGGAATGACTGCCGAGCTTCTGCGGCTTTTTTGAGAACCCCCTACAGCCTGCCTGGACAGAACTTCTGCCGGCGCCACGGCCGGCAAAAATTCTACGTGTTGGAAAATGGCCCAGTTGGGTCTCGCCCAAGCCTTTTGCAGGGATCCCTCCTACCCAAAACGTGGGGTGACGGTAGGATGAAACAGAGCTGGCCCCAAGCACTTCCAGCCGCTTGCCCGATGAGCAGCAGCCGTTATCCGTTTGAGCGCGTTCGCGAGCACTTGCTCTTTCAGTCTTTGGAAGATGCTGAGTGGAAGGCATTGACGGCTGCCCTACTGCCCAGCCGCTTTTCCCCCGGCCAGGTGATCTTCCAAGAAGGGGATCCCAGTAGCGACCTATACGTAGTTCTCAGCGGGATCGTGGAGCTGCGTCGCCAGTACATGCGCCATCCCGGCGATTATTGGCTGGCCACGCTGCATGCCGGGCGCGTGTTTGGGGAACTTTCCTTGCTGACGGGACGGCGACGTTCCTTTACCGCGGTGAGCCTGACCGAAGTGCAAACCCTGCGCCTCTCCCGCGAGGGGCTGCTCCTATTGCCCCTGGAAGTCCAGCTGAAGCTCTACCGCGCCTGGACCCAGATCATCGGCGAGCGCCTCTTTTGGCTCGACAGCATGTTCGCGGATCTGCTGGAACAGCGGGGAGCCGAAAACGTGGCCTCGGCTATGGCCTTGCTGCAGCAGCGCTACCCCGCTTGAGGAAAGCCAACCCCTGCAGGCAGGCCGGGATCCCTAAAGTTAAATACCAGTTGATACTACTCAAAAAAGAGGCCAGAAATCAAGCGGTGGGATCCCAAATTTTATCTTCAGAATAGCCAGGGGTTGCGGTATTATGTGCTAAGCAGCCCCAAAGCACTTCAAGCAGCGAGGTTAAGAGCAGTGGTCAGGGTAGCCATCAACGGATTTGGTCGTATCGGTCGCAACTTTTTGCGGTGTTGGCTGGGTCGCTCCCAGTCCAATCTCGATATTGTTGCCATCAACGACACATCAGACGCCCGCACGGCTGCCCATCTGCTCAAATACGATTCCATTCTCGGGCCGCTGCAAGGGGCGGAAGTGGAGGCCGTCGAGGGTGGCCTGCTGGTTAACGGCAAGCATATCCACGCCGTTTCCGATCGCAACCCCAGCAACCTGCCCTGGAAAGAGTGGAAGGTGGATCTTGTTATTGAAGCTACAGGGGTGTTCGTAGACTATCAAGGGGCCTCTAAGCACCTTGAGGCGGGAGCCAAAAAAGTAGTGATCACCGCTCCGGCCAAGGGGGGCGACATTCCCACGTTTGTATATGGCGTTAACCAACACACCTATGACCCGGTGCGGCACAACATTGTCAGCAACGCCAGTTGCACCACCAACTGCCTTGCCCCCATCCTCAAAGTGTTGCTGGACAAGTTCGGCGTCTTGCGGGCCACGATGACCACCACCCACAGCTACACCGGTGACCAGCGGATTTTGGATGGCGGCCACCGCGATCTGCGACGGGCGCGGGCGGCGGCGTTGAGCATGGTGCCCACCACCACCGGGGCGGCCAAGGCGGTGGCGCTGGTGATCCCCGAACTGAAGGGCAAGCTGAACGGGGTGGCGGTACGGGTGCCCACGCCCAACGTGTCGCTGGTGGACTTGGTGGTGCAAACGGAGCGGCGCGTGATTGCCGAGGAGGTGAACGCGGCTCTCAAGGACGCTTCAGAGACCACGATGAAAGGGATCATTGCCTACTCCGATATCCCCTTAGTCTCCATCGACTACCGCGGCCACGACTGCTCGGCGATTGTGGATGCCGAGATGACCAGCGTGCTGGACGGGGATCTGGTGAAGGTGATGGCCTGGTACGACAACGAGTGGGGCTACTCGCAGCGGGTGCTGGATCTAGCTGAATATATGGCTGCTCACTGGGTTGAGTAGGCTGTTGTTTCCTGCCTCAATCCCTCAGAGGCGGAGAGGGAGAATTCGGCAAAAACCTGCCAGCGCTTGCCGTCATGGAGGAGGAGGGTCAGGGCAGAGGCGAGAAAGGATCCCTGGAAGAGGCGAGCCTTGAACTGCGGCCAGGCGGCGCGGAACTGGGCCGGCTGGAGATCCCGGAAGGCCACAGTCATGTGGGGCACAAAGGGACGGGCTGGAGCCGTTGCTTCTTCTTGCTTGAGAAGGAGGCTCATGTGCCGCTGGGCCTTGGCCTGAAGCTGTTGCAGCTCGGGGGAGGGCTCGACGTGAATATAAATAACCCGTGGCGGGAAGGCGCCGAAGCCACAGAGCTCAACGGCAACTGGCGCCTGCTCCTTAGCAAATGCTTCTAGGGATCCTGTCAGGGCCGCCAGCTGGGCAGTGGGCCACTCGAAAGGAGGCACCAGGGTGATGTGAGGGGGCGAGCGCAGGGCTGCGCGGCTGGCGAATTGCTCGGCAAACTGTTGTTTAATGGCGGTCACTTGCTCCTGCAGGTCTGGTGGGGGAAGGAGGGCGAGAAATAGCCGCTGTTGGGGAGCATCGATCAGCATTGCCGGACAGGTGAGGGATCCTTTTATCCAGGCTAGGGCAGCACATCCCCAGGCCTCTACCCCATTTCCTAGGGGTCAGAAGGTTTGTCGGGATGCCCGACGTCTTCTTTAACTACTCATATAATTATCTAGTGATTATTCGGTGGCAGTAGGAGACACGGATCCTCACATGACCCAGCTTTCCGCTCCCCTTCCCACGCCGGCAAGCCCATCTGCAGAACCTCAGCCGGATCCGATTCCGTCTTACCATTGGCATCTGTTCCTCTGCGCCGACCAGACCAAGCCCAAGTGCTGTGAAAAGGCGGTGGGGCTGGAAGCCTGGGAATACCTGAGGCTGCGGATCCAGCAGTTGAACCTGGAGCTGGCGGGCGTGGGCCCTCTGCGCGTCAACCGCACCAAGGCCAATTGTCTGCGGGCCTGCAACTACGGTGTTCCTGGGCCGGTGTTGTTGGTGTACCCCGGCGGGTTCTGGTACCACTCGGCCACGCCGCCGGTGATAGAGCGGGTGCTGCAAGAGCACATCTTGGGGGGAAAGCCGGTGGCCGAGTATCTGGTTGCTCAAGATACTCTGATTGCCCCTCAGCGCCCCTGATCCAGGAGGGCATGGATGGCCTCCACGCAGGCCGCGGTTGCCTGCTGCAGCTCAGCTTTGTCGCTGGAAGCCGGCGGGGGGATCAGCCTGCCGATGCGCACCGTGATGGGGCAAAACAAGCGCGGCCAGCGGGATCCCTTGGGCAGCACCTTCTCGGTGCCCCAGAGGGCTACGGGGAGCAAGGGTGTCTGGGTGCGCGCTGCCACCAAGGCTGCCCCCAGGTGAGGCTGGGGGATGCGGCCATCGGGGGTGCGGGTGCCGTTGAGAAAGATCCCTACCGCCCAGCCCTGGGCGAGGGCTGCCTCTGTGGCCCGCAAGGCGCTGCGATCCGCACCTCCCCTTTTGACCGGGTAAGCCCCGTAGAGCCGGATCACCTGCTTCAGCACCGGCACCTGGAACAGCTCTTCTTTGGCCATGAAGGCTACCGGGCGGCGCACCGCATTGGCCACCAGCGGCGGATCCAAGTGGCTGGCGTGGTTGCTGACGATGATCAGGGATCCGTGGCGCGGCACGTTTTCCTGGCCATAGGTGCGGCCAAAATACAGTCCCCGAAATAAAGGGTTGACCACCAGCCACTTGAGCAGCCAGTAGGCCAACCAATCGCGGCGGCGATAGCCCATCTGGACGATTTCCCAACTTAAGGGTAGCTCCCTCTTGAGTGTAGGGGAAAGGGGGGGATCCCTAAGGACTTTGGAGACAGGTTTTCCGAAGACCTTCACCTAGGGTGGGATGCGGCGAGGGGAGACGCCGGGAAAACGTTGCGCCAAGTTTTAGCTAATCCGCCGTTCGCGCTAGCGGGACGTAGTCCTGGAAGCCCCGCTCTGTACCCCCCTATATCCCAGCCCC
>NZ_JANSHG010000148.1:0-6005 GCF_047461555.1 Synechococcus sp. WC101 | reverse complement strand
GTTCCAGCCGCGCCTTCTCCTCTTGACAAGCCTGCAAAGCTTGCTCCCGCTCCTGCAGTTGGGCCTGCGCTTCCAGCAGTTGCTGTTCCAGGCGATGGGTACATTCAATCTGCTGCAATGACAGTGCCTCTGACTCTGCTAGGGATCGCTCCAAGTTGCGCACGCGCGCCCGCAAAGCTTTCAGCTCCTCTTCCACTTCCATAGCCCGGCTGCTCGACAGATTATGGGCTTTACTCTAGCAGATGCTCCGGGCAAATATCCAGCTTGACACCACCTATAGCGTGAATTTTTGAGTTCTCCCAAAACTAACGCTAGAGATGTTGCCTCCATCCTCTATACTTGGGGGATGGAGTTCTGAAGCGGGAGCCTTGTGATCAAGCTGGGATCCAAACCTTGGGGGTTGACGCTGGCCCTGCTGGGCGTGGCTCTGGTCGGTTGTGGTGCCGCCGCGCTCACTGCCAGCCCCCCTCTGCCGCCGCTAATCACCAGCAGCGACATTCCTGCCGCCGTTAGCCGGGGCGGCTTTTTGGAGGTTGGGGTCTCGGTGTCGGTGCCGGGGCGGCTCCCAGCGGAGCTGGCGTTTCAGGTGTCATGGTCGGGGATCGAGGTGCAGACGCTGTCAGCAGCCCAGGTCAACTGTGTCTCCGGCAACGTGTCCTGCACTACTCGCTTCCGCATCCGCCCCCCTTTGAACTTGGTGCCCGGCTCTTACCTGCTCAGTTTACGGGTTTTCGACCGGTTGGGACAAAGTGCCGCTGTGACTGCGACGGTGCTGTTGAGGGATCCCTGAAGGCTGCACCGGAGAGTTGCCTTTCAGTTGTTGGCTGGGCGCTTCCGCATGAACGAAAAATCGTTATTTCACCGCCTGGGCAAGCGCCCGGATCCCTGCTTGCAGACGTTCTTCAATGTCGGCCTCCAGCCGCAGGGTGCCGTCGGCCTCAAACTGGATCTGCGAGCTGAGGATGTAGATCCCTTTCAAGATATGGGTTGCGCCCATCACGGCCAGCACCGGCTTCATGGCAAAGTCGATGGCCAGCAGGTGGGCCAGGGTTCCCCCGGTGGCAATGGGGAGAATCACCTTGCCGGTAAAAGCATCCTGGTCTAGCAAATCCAGCAGCGCCTTCAACACGCCTGGATAAGAAGCTTTATAGACAGGAGCAGAGATGACGATCCCGGCAGCCTGGGCCACCTTTTCCTGAATCTGCTGGAGGTGAGGGCTCTCAAAGTTAACCCGCACCAGATCCTCTGGCGGCAAATCCCGCACCGAGACAAACTCCGTCGTCAATCCCAGACCGGACAGGATCCCGGCAGCGTGGTGCAAAATCGCTTCCGACCGCGGTGGCGGGCCAGCGGCTTCCCGAGAAAGAGGGCCAGGACTACCGGAGAGCAGGAGGATGGCCGGCATGGATCAACAAAAGAAGTAGAACGCTGCTTCTGTTGTACCAGGGATCCCGTCCAAGAAATGCTAAACTATGCGTTAGGAAAGTCTCCAGGTTGTCGAGCCTGGATCCCTGCGGGCGTAGTTCAGTGGTAGAACGCTAGCTTCCCAAGCTGGATGTCGTGAGTTCGAATCTCATCGCCCGCTTCCCCATCGAAAACACAGAGGGATAGCTGGCTGGCCCCGTACTTGAGTGCGGGGCGGAAAGGCCCGTGAGCAACTTTAGCTGCTCATCAATGGCATAGTTATCACCGAGGCGTGCCGTTCCCAGGCGAGCCCCTAAGACGGTGAAAAACCCGACCGGTGGCAAGCGTCCGGAAGAGACTGCCGTCTCAGCCAACCTGCAACGACTCCGTCCCGCTGACGCGATCAGAAAAGTCAGCAGAACCTTGGGGCCTTGCCTCCAGGAACTGTCTAGAGGTGTCTTGACAACGCCTCTGTGAGTCCGCTTGCGGACTGCGTAAAAATCCCCTGGGCGGTAGGAGGGTCAAACAATCTGCCCCACGCAGGGCCTTCACCCTAAGGCAGTGAGGAGCCTAGCTTCTGAGATCCCCGGCTGGCGAAGGATTCCGACCGAAAGGGGCTTCCATGCGGCTGTCCACCACCCGCCGTAGCACCCCGTTGACAAAAGCGGCGGCCTCCGGATCCCCGTATTTTTTGGCCAATTCTACAGCTTCGTTGATGGCGACCTTGTCGGGGCTGCTGCGCAGGATCTCCATTTCCACTACCGCCAGGCGCAGGATATCGCGCTCGATCCGCCCCACCCGCTTCAGTTGCCAGCCTACCAAAACCCCTTGCAAACGGGCGTCGATAGCCTCCTTATGGGTGCGCAGGGCGGTCAACAGTTGGAGAGCGTAGGCGCGTACCTCTTGAGCTTGGGCAATGTGCAACAGCTCCGGCATGGAGAGGGCAACTCCCAGCCGGTTGACCGCCTTTTGGGACAACTGAACGACCTCATCCAGGATGCGGCGGACGCTGTACAGCCGCTGTTCCAGGTGTTCCAGGGCTTGGCCGGCGTTGCTGAGGGCCACTTGGGCTTGGTGGGCCAGCTCCAGCAATTCTCCCTGCACGGTGTCGCCGGCGTTGGCCTCCTTCAGAGCCGTTTCCAAGCGTTGCAGATGTCGTTGGGCCTGCTGAAGGCGGACAGTAAGAGAGCGAGCTCCGCCCTCTTCCTTGGCATCAGAAGCGGCCAATAACAGGGGATCGCTCTCGTGCAACAGGCGATCGCTGCGCTGGATCTCCGCCGCCGCTGTGGAGAGAGTTTCATGGGTCTCTTCCTGCAGAGCGCGGATGGCTGCCAGCAGCAAGTCCTCCAGTTGTTTTTCGCTCAGTTTGGCCGCTGTGGCCGGCAGTTGGTTGACCCCCAGCAGGGCCAGTTCGCGGGCAACACGCCGAGGTTGCATTGCAGAATACCCATGTTTTTAAACGACTGCCCCATCGCGCAAGGCGGCGCTATCGGGCTTAGCCATGCTAGCAGCCTGCCGCGGGGCAATGAAGAACCAGAGGCCCGGGCGCCTCGCTGTCAACTTGCCTCGCAAGGGCGGCTCAACACGCGAAACACCAACGATGCACTCTGCTCTTCGCCAAAGCGAGATTGGCTGGAGACGGAGAGGGTAAGCCGCCGTTTGCTGCGGGTGATGCCCACGTACAGCAGCCGCAGCCGCTCTGCGGCCAGATCCAAAAAGGCTTGCTCGGTGGCCGAGTCGGCCTGCTGCTCCCAACAACTTCTGCGGCTGAGCTGCCGCAACTGGGCCAGGGCTTCTGCTCTCATATCGACATCCTCCAAAAACCTCAGCCCCACCGGTCGCTCTTCAGAGTAGGTGGGAAACTCGTAGGCCGACACCTGGGGGATGAACACCTGATCCCATTCCAAGCCCTTGGCGCGGTGCAGAGTCGTAACGGTGATGCTGCCCGGCTCCGGGTTGAAGGCAAAGATCTCCGAGGGCAGGTTGTTGAGGCGGCGATCCAGAATCACCCGCAATTCTTGGGCAATCTCCTGCCAATCGACCTCGGGCAGGGATCCCAGCACCTGCTCCAACTGGTCGATGACGTAGCAACCCACAAACAGCTCTTCCGGCTTGCGGTAGAGGCTTTGGACAATCACATTGAGCACCTCCGGCCAAGGGGAGCGCCCGGCCCGCAGCCAACCGGCAAGGATGCGCAGCAGCCTGCCCAAGTTTTGCCAAGAGGGGCTATCCGGCAAAGTGGGGGCTTCCCCAAACTGGGGAAATAGCAGCCGCTCCGGCAGCGAGGCGCGGATCCAGTCCAGCATCGGCCCCAGCTCCAGGCGCGGGATCCCGGCCCAGTCGGCCAGGTGATCCACAGCAGCGGCCAAGCGGGCAGAGGAAATGGGCTGGGCCAACCAGTCGATGATTCCCTTGAGTTGCAGCAACACCCGCCGCTGGCTGGGGTTGCCCCGCAACAGATCGATCACCTGCTCTGCCCCCAGTTCCCGCAGGTAGTCGAGGGCCTTGCCCCCCAGCTCGTTGGTGGTGACCAGAATGGCCACCGTCTGGTCGGGAAAAGCCTGGGCGGCTGCCAGGGCCCACCGCGTCACCTCCTGCAGCTCCTGCTCCGGGGATCCGACTACCCGGCGAAACACCACCTCCCCTTCGCTGGCCGGGGGATTTAGGCCGCCAGCGCTGGCCGGGCAAATGTGCTGGGGAGCCAGGGCGGTGCGCAGGGCTGGGATGGGGTGCTTCTGGTTCACCCAGTCCACCAGGCGGTTGGCCAACTCCAGGATCTGGGGGGCGCTGCGGCTGGACTCTTTCAACGTCACCTGGGGATTGGCCTGACAAAAGGCGCGAAACAGCCGCGGCTCGGCGGTGGTGAAGGTGCCCATGATGCTTTGGTTGGGATCCCCGACCCGTACCAGGTTGCCGGTGCGCTGGCTGAGCAGCCGCAGCAGCTCTTCTTGGAGGGGGGAGCTGTCCTGGGCCTCGTCCTCGAATAGGTAGTCGTACCAATTTTGCACCTGCTGCCGCAGGGCCGGGTCGCGCTCGATTAGCTCCACTGCCTGCCAGCCCAGGTCGTCGTAGTCCAGCTTGCCCAGGCGACGCAGCTCCGCTTGGTAGGCAGCATAGATGGGGGCCGCCCAGCCCAGATAGCCCTGAGTAGTTGTGGGGATCGCCTCCGGCCCCAGACGCAGATTCTTGGCCGTGCTGATCACCGCCCGCACCATCTGCTGGAAGCTGCGTCGAAACCGCAGCCGGTTTCGGACCACCTTGTGGGGCTTCTCGGCAGGGATCAAGGGCTCCCAGAGGTGGGTGTGGTGGGCGAGCCAGGCGCGGCAGAGACGGCTGAGCAGGCGCTCCTGTTCATATTCCTCCAGGATGGACAGCTCTTCCCAAGGGCCGGGAACCTCCCGCAACACCCGCAGCGCCAGCGAGTGCAAGGTGAAGGCTTGGGTAAAGCGATCCGGATAGCCCGCCTGTTGCAGGCGTTGGTTGATGCGGTTGATCAAATTGCTTCGCGCCGAACGCATGTAGGTGAACACCCCAATGCGCTCCGGTGGAACGCCGCGATTCAGGATGAGATCGGCGATTAGCAGCTCCAGGATAAACGTCTTGCCGCTCCCCGGAACTGCCGCGATCCCCAGAGGCCCCGACCGATACGCCAATGCCCGTTGCTGTTCTGGACGCAACGTGACTTGGGGAAAAGGAGAATCTGCCAAGCTCACCATTGCATCCGCAACTAGCCGAGGATAAAGGTCTCAATGGCCACCGCCACCCCATCTTCGGTGACGGGGGGAGCAACCCAATCAGCGTGGGGCAGCAGAGCCGGCGAGGCGTTCCCCATGGCTACCCCGATCCCCGCATACTGGAGCATCTCGATGTCGTTGTCGCCATCGCCGATGGCCATCACCTGATCCGCCGACACCCCCAGCAGCTCTTCCGCCAGAAAACGAACGGCATTGCCCTTGTTCACCGCCGCATGGGTGGCCTCCAAAAAAATCGGCTCCGAGCGGGTGAGGTAGATCTGCTCAGGAGAATACCGCTGCCGCAGGGATCCCTGGAGTTGCTGCAGAAACTCCGTATCCTCCGAAACAGCCAGGATCTTGGTGGGGCTTTTCCCGTGTTGGGCGGGGGAGAGCATCTGGAACGGCACCTGGGAGCGCTCGGCATAGGCTTGGCTGAGGGGGCTGAGCTCCCGCAAATAGAGCTGATCGTCGATGTAGAGGTGCACCCCCACCGGCTGATCCTGCAGCACCTGCAGCAGCTCCTCCGCCAGCGACCAGTCCAGGCTCCAATGCTTCAAGGTCTTTTGGCTGTCGGGATCGCGAATGAGCGCCCCCTGATAGCTGCAGAGGGGCATATCGGCCCCAATGGCGTAGTGAAACCGCTCAGCAGAGCGATGCATCCGACCTGTAGCAATGGCTACCCGCACGCCTGCCGCCTTGGCTTTTTGAATGGCCTGCCGCACCGGCTCCGAAACCTGGTTGGAAGGCCCGGCAATCGTGCCGTCGATGTCCAATACCAACAGCCGAATGTCTCTCCAGGATCCTGCCTCCTTTTTTCGCTGTTGGACTTGAGCTTCTGCTCCGGTTTGCATCGCCCCTCCTCCTGGC
>NZ_JANSHG010000147.1:0-6028 GCF_047461555.1 Synechococcus sp. WC101 | reverse complement strand
CTCCTCCAGGATAGGCATGACCTCAACGCCGGCAAAGCTGGTCTGGCGCTTGCCGTTGGCGTTAAAGGGGCTGATGCGCTCCATGCGGTGGTTGCCCTTCTCGGCGGAAAGATACCCGTAGGCATAGGGGCCTTCAATCAGCAGGGTGGCCGACTTGATGCCGGCCTCTGCCCCTTGCGAGTATTCCGAAAGCGTGACCTTGTAGCCCTGGTTTTCCGCCCAGCGGGTGTACATCTTCAGGAGCATCTCCGCCCAGTCTTGGGCATCGGTTCCCCCCGCGCCAGCGGTGATGGTGAGGATGGCGCCGTTTTTGTCGTAGGGGCCCGAAAGCAGTTGCCGCAGCTCCCATTGGCCGAGCTCCCGCTCCACCGCCGCCAGGGATCCGGACACTTCGGCCAACAGCTCCGGGTCCGGGTCTTCTTGCAGCAGCTCCAAGGCGCTGGCAGCATCCTCTAGGCGATCCTTCCAGCGGTGGATTTGATCCCAGGAGGCCTTGAGGCTGTTGAGCTGTTGCAGGTGGCGGCGGGCCGCCTCGGCATCGTTCCAAAACTGCGGCTGCGCTGCTTCCTGCTCCAAAATGGCGATCTGCTGCTCCAGGTGGGGCAGGTCAAAGATAGTCCTGAGCACTGCTCAGGCGCGAGGTGAGCGATTCTAGGGTGCGTCTCAGATCGGCCAGTTCCATAGAGAGCATCAAGAGAGAGCATCAAGCTGCGCTTCGGCTCTCATCCTAGCCTGTAGGCTGGCAATTCAACCAAGGGATCCAGCTCTTTTGCAGGTTTGCTGCAACACTGTGAACCGCATTCCTGGCCAATTGGGTGATCCCGCGCCGGCTCTAGGACGCGACAGAGCGGCCTTGGGCGATGGCTTTTGCCGAAGGATCCCTGTCGGAGCACCTCAAGCCCGTAGCAGAATGGAAAATCTTGTTTTGGAGGCCGCTATGCTGAGGGTCTTTTCCTTGCTTTCCGGACTGGTTCTGGCTGGGGGGGTGGCTGCTTTGGCCATCACCAATCCCACCCCGGAAGAGTACGGAGCCTACGCAGGAGACCAATTGGCTGCCTATGCTACACGGGAATACTGCGCCCAGATCCCAGCTTTTTTGCCCACCCTCATTGAGGAATGTCACGCCCTTGTGCAACAGCTGCAACCAGAGCTGGTGGAGCTGTTTCTGCGCCAGACCCGCCGGCAAAACTTCATCCTCTTCAGCCTCTACAGCACCGATTTGTCGTTGCTTAACTTTGGCCCGCTGGGGATCTCCCTGCCCACCTACCACTTTGAAACCTTGGCCGTGGCAGGGCAATTCTATACCTATGAGATCCGCGAGGGCAAAACCACTCCCCAAAAGGGCTAAACCTGGGCCTGCTCCAACAGCGCTTGCAATTCCTCCAGGGCTGCCTGGGCCGACTGCGCCTGCTGGTAAAGGGATTGCACCATCTCGGCGCTGGCCTGGGCCGATTGCAGGGTGGCTTGGCTTTGGCGTTGGATGCGCTCTGCCAAGCCGCGGATGCGGTTGCTGGCCTCGGTAGTGCGCCCCGCCAACTTGCGGATCTCCTGGGCAATGGCGCCAAAACCCCCGCCCCCACCGCTGCGGTTGGCCTCTACAGCCGCGTTAAAGGAGAGCAGACGAATGTAGCCCGCCACCTCTACGATCACGTCGACGATGGTGTTGATTTCTTTGAGCTCGCGGGATAGCTCCTGGTTGCTGTCGGCAATTTCCTGAAATAGGCGGCGCACCGCCTCTACCCCAGCAAAGGTGGCGGCAAAGGTGGATTTGCCCTTCTCCGAGAGCACCGAGCTGATCTCGATGATGCGAGCGTTGAGGCGGGCCAGCTCTTCCGAGCGCTGCTGGGCTTGGCGCCGCTCCCGATCCAAAGCCAGGTTTTGGCTGAGGATCTCGGCTTTTTGCCGCTCCAGATCGCGGGCATACTGAAGGCTGCGGTTTTTTTCCTGCTCCAGCTCGGCCAAGAGCCGTTTCATCTCCTCCTGCTGTTCCCGCAGCCTCTGCTGCGTGGCCAAGTATACCTGGGACTGGGCCACCAACAGCACCGGCACATCCAAAAGGCGGTAGTCTTGCGGGCCAATTTGCACCACCACCGGGTCGTAGATGGTTTCTTGGGGCCGCTGGAAGGCCTGGCTGGCCGCTTGCAACACATCGCAGTCGCCGGACAGAAGGAGAAAACCCCGGCCATGGAACTCCACCATCGAGCTGATGGGCCGCTTCAAAAACACGTCTAGGCCGTAGGGCTTGCTCAGCATCCACTCCAAAATGGCGCGCCGGGTCAGCATCCCCTGCACTTGTGACCGCTCATCCAACACGATCACCCCCGAAAGGCTGCTGTCATCCTCTAGGCGGCGCACCACGTTCTCGCAAGGGGTGGACTCGCTCACCTGAAAGTCCACCAGGGCCAGATCGCGCAGCTTGGTGTGGATCGAGAGGGTGGGAGTGGGCGGATTGGTCAGGGTAGCCATCACAGGGATCCTCGGCGCAGCTTGGGTCGAGACAGGTAGCCAGTAGATGTGCTATGTATTGGGAAACACACAAAAGTGGCTCTGGTCGGCTTGCCAGGAGACTACTGCCGACTGCATTTAGTTTGCCTTGGGATCTCGTTCCCTGGCTACGGTCGCAGGCTGGGGATCGGTTGAAAAAAAAGACAAAGGCGGGTTTTTCCCGTTGCCGAGTGGGGATTCCGGCAAGAGGGGATACTCCAAATCCGCGATTTGGCCGGCTCTGAGCTCAGCGAGGCTCTTGGTAGCGGTGGTAGATCTCTAGAATTTCGCCGCGGCCACGGGTAAAAGCGGCCACTACGTGGGGATCGAAGTGGCTACCGCTTTGGCTCTCCACAAAGCCAAAGATCTCGTCTAGGTTCCAAGCTTCTTTGTAGGGGCGGCGGCTGGCCAAAGCGTCGAAGACATCGGCCAAAGCCACGATCCGCCCTTCCAGCGGGATCTCTTCTCCCTTAAGGCCCCGCGGGTAGCCGCTGCCATCGAATTTCTCGTGGTGGGTGAGGGCAATGATGGCGCTTTTTTTCATCAGCTCCGAGTCCGATTTACTGAGGATCTCGTAGCCAATCTCGGGGTGGCGGTTCATAATTAGACGCTCTTCGGGGGTGAGGGGGCCTGGCTTTTGCAAGATGGCATCCGGGATCCCGATTTTGCCCACATCGTGCAGGGGGCTGGCGTAGAAAATCAGCTCCTGTTCATGGCTGGAGAGGCCCAACTCTTTGGCGAGAATGCGGGAATAATGGCTCATCCGCTTGAGGTGAAAGGCGGTGTCTTGATCCCGGTATTCGGCAGCCTGGGCCAGACAGAAAATCGTTTCCAGGTGAGCAGCTTTCAGCTCTTCCCGCAAGCGCACATTTTGATAGGCAACCGCCGCCTGGGAAGCCAGGGCTTCGGCCACTTGGACTTCCAGCTCAGAAAACGGCTGGCTCCAGTCAGCCACCTGGTCGGGCGCCAGGTCAGCAGGGCGATCCGGCCTGAGGCGGTTCAACAGTTGCAGGGCACCGAGGATGTTTCCTGAGGGATCCCGCAGCGGCACCGTGAGCAAAGAGCGGGTGCGGTAGCCGGTCTGCTGATCGACTTGGGAGTTGAAGGCATAGGGCAAGCCCGCTGGCAAGCGATAGACGTCCGGCAAATTCAAGCTCTCCCCCGTGAGCACCACATAGCCCACAATGCTGGAAGGAGCAAGGGGCAGGCGCAGATCCTGCAGCTCCTCGTTGCGGTTGACCACGAAAAAGCGCAACTCTTCTCCCTCCCGGATGAACAGGCTAGCGCCATCACAGCAGGTTAGCTCGCGGGCTTGGGCGACAATCAGTTCCAGCAGGCGCCTTAAATCCGTTTCCGAAGAAAGGGCGATCCCCACTTGGATCAGCCGCTGACTCAGGCGCAAGGCAGCAGCAGCCTCGAATTTGGCTTCGCCAGGAGAGAGATCGAAGGGGGAAGGCCCATGGGACATAACCTGATCCTCCGGTGGGTTACGAGGGTTCTCAGGGAAGCGGGGTTAGAGCTCTGGCAGGGATCCTGCCGCTGCTCCGATGAGGCTAGGGCCGCCTATCCAAAGGAACTCTGCTACTCTACTTTACCTAGGGAGGCAAGAGACGCTGTGACCCAGGTCAAGACCCAGCCGCCAGAGGAGGTTGCCCTCCAGCTCATCGTTGGCCTAGGCAATCCTGGCCCGCAGTATGCCAACACCCGCCACAACTGCGGCTTTATGGTAGTGGATCGGTTGGCAGAGCGCTGGGGGATCCCATTAGCTCTGGAAAAGCAGTTCCAAGGCAGCTACGGAGAAGGTTTTGCCCTGGGGGGCAAGCGGCGCCTGCTCAAGCCGGCGACTTATATGAATCGCTCTGGCGAGGCAGTGCGGGCAGTCCTGGATTGGTACAAGTTGGATCCTGCCTCGGTTCTGGTGGTGTACGACGATATGGACTTGCCCCTGGGTCGCCTGCGGCTGCGGGGATCTGGCTCCGCCGGCGGACATAACGGCATGAAGTCTGTCATTGAGCACTTGGGCAGCGAAGCCTTCCCCCGCTTGCGCCTGGGCGTGGGCAAGCCCAAAGGCCACCAAGACAGGGTTGGGCATGTTTTGGGGAGCTTTGAACCCGCTGAGCAGGCAGTGCTGGACCGGGTTCTAAGGGCGGCAGTGGCAGCGGTGGAGTGTTGCTTGCAAGAAGGATTGAAGACGGCCATGAACCGCTTCAACCCTTTGGATTTCTCTGGGCCAGATCGGCAAGATCAGCCAGCTCCTCTCAACCCAGCCAAGACTGCGCCCGGAGAAAGCTGATGCCGGGATCCCGCCCCGCTGTCTGACTAAGCAAAGTCGCCTCATCAAGGACTGCGTCCGGCCACGCGATCTTCCACCCGCGGCAATTCCTCAGAACCGCCTGGCCGCGTCAGGGAGTCGGCTTCCCCAGTGGCAGGAGAGGGCAAGGATCCCTCCAGGTTGCTACCGATCCCTCGCCAAGCCAGAGAACCGGAGGCTTCGGCGGCCTGAGCGCACAGCTTGGCGCGCAGCTCTGCCTCCTGCTTGGGCTTGAGATAAAGGTTCTCCAGCAGCACCGCCATACCGGCTACCCAGGGGGGCGCGATCACCGCCCCAACAATGCCCAACAACTGAGTGCCCCCCAGCACCGCCAGCAATTGATACAAGGGCTTCACCCGCACCGAGGATCCCACCAACAAGGGATCCAACACATAGGTTTCCAGGTTTTGCACGGCAACGTACAGGATCAGCACCCACAAAAAAGTCCAGCCCCCTTGGACGATGGCCACCACCAAAGCCGGCAGGGATCCCAAGACTGGGCCGATAAAGGGAATCAGATTGGTAAACCCGGCGATTACCCCCAGCGCCAGCGCAAACTCCGACAGGCCCAAAAAGCGGAGCGAGACGGCAATCATCACCCCCAAAATGGCCGAGACCAAGATCCGCCCCTGGATGTAGCCCCCCATACGTTGCGCCATCGGCTGCACCTGCTGGGCCAACCGCTCATTCCAGGGGTAGGGGAACAGCTCCACCAGGCCCTGCACCAGGTCAGAGCCGCTCACCAGTATATAACCGGAAATGAAGAGGGTCAGCACTACGGTCAACAGGCCGCCCAGCAGACCGCGGGTGAAATCGAAGGACTGCACCAGCAACTGTTGTCCTGAGCGAACTGCCCAGTTCATCAGCGACTGCGGATCCAGCAACTGGTTCAAGTAGTCCAGCGCCGCCGGATCCACCCCTGCCAGATCGGCAATCCAGGTGTCTGCTAACAGTTGGAGCCGCTCCAGGTAAGAGGGCAACCTTGCCAGCAGCCGCTGGGTCTGGGTCACCACCGTCGGACCCATGAGCAGAGCTAAGCCGGCAATCCCGGCAATGAAACTCAGATAAACCACCACCACCCCCAGCCAACGGGGGATCCGCATCCGCTCCGCCAGATCCACCAGGGGAGCCAGCGCCGCCGCCACCACCACCGCGATCATCACAGTTACCACCAGGTTGCGCAGTTGCCACAGCAACAGCAGCAGCATCCCTGTGGCCACTACCAGGGCTATG
>NZ_JANSHG010000146.1:0-6033 GCF_047461555.1 Synechococcus sp. WC101 | reverse complement strand
CGCCCCCTACTCTGGGGGTTCACCCGGAAGTTCGGGCCAGGCTGCGGCGACCCTCTGGCTGGCAAGCTGTTGTAGCGTTTGCCGCAGCCGATTTTCCAGCTCTTGCCGGCAACTGTCTGGATCAACCCCTTGCTGGGAAAGAAGCTCCGCCGGGAAGAGATCCCCGGCGATGCCGACAGCCCAGGCCCCTGCCTGCAGATATTCTGCTGCATTGGCCAAGGTAACCCCCCCAGTTGGGATCAAAGGCAGGGATCCCAGCACCGGTTGCAGATGGCGCAGGTAACGGGATCCGCCAAGGCTTTCTGCCGGAAACACCTTTACTGCCGTTGCCCCGGCCTGCCAGGCCCTCCAGATCTCGCCGGGGGTGAGGGCGCCGGGCACAATGGGCAGCCCTGCTTCCCGACCCCAGCGGATGATGCTCTCGTCCGCAAAGGGGCAAACATAGAATTGGGCTCCCGCCTGCCAAGCCTGCTCTGCCATCTGCCGATTTAAAACCGTGCCCACCCCTACCCAGCAATGCGGGTAGTCTTGCCGCAGTTGGGCAATCAACTCCAGATACCGGGGAACTTGGGGAGTGATCTCAATGTGGCGGATCCCGGCCCGGATGGCCAGGGTGGATCCCTCAAGGGCTTGGGCCGGGCTGGCCGAGAGGCGGATCACCGCGATCAGGGGCTGCTGCCACAAATGGAGTAGCCAGGGGTGCCGCCATCCCTCTCTGAAGCTCTGTTCAGAACCCTCAAACACCATCTGTGGAAAAGCCCTCTCTCATCGATTTCTACCTTGCTTGGGTTGATTTTAAGTTTAATTGCAATTAAAAATAACCAAACAGCCCGACGGTAAAACAATGACAAGCTATAACAAATTTCCTTTTGAGAAGAAGGCTAAAATAGAATAAAGAACAGGCAAAAGTGGTGTTTATAGGGGCAACTGTTTGCGGGTTTGTAGCACTCGTTGGAGCGCTTACTTTTCCCATCCTTTCATGGCGTCGCTGGTCTCTCATTTTAGTAGCTATCTGCAGCCTTGTTAGCTCCTTAACCAACATTGAACTCGGCAGAGGAGAGGAGGAAGCTCCCTCAGGGGAAAGGTGGCGCATGGTAGCCCATCTCTACGAGGTAACTTTCTGGTTGGCATTGATCGTTTTCATCTTACTGGCATGAGGTTTTGCCGGCAGGTGAGCGGCTAGTTTATCGCCATTGTCTGGATGTTGTGTCGAGGTTGCTCTGGCTTGCCGGTTGTTTAGGTTGGGCACCGATTAGACCTGTGGGATCTGGAGATCGATACGAACCTAGCCGCAGTGAGGATCCCTCGCCCCCAGCCCCTCTCTCAAAGGGAGGGGGAAGTCAGGAATTGAAGGAATGAACGGTTTTACTGGTATTGAAAATAACCCAGCCGTTTTGCTTGTATCTTGTAACGATTTGGAGTAACGACAGCGGGCAACAGCGCGATTGGGCTCGATCAGTCCTTGCGAATCTTTGTATTCTTAGGGTCGGTAGGTTGGTTGCCGAGGGTGTGGGGAGTGGTCAAGCTCAGTTGTGGGACACACAGCCTGAAGGCATGGGTGATGGTCGGGTTGCTCGCCCTCCTGGTGCTGGGGGGACTGTGGCGGGTTGCTCCATCTCAGGCGCAGAATCTCCACCAACTGCAACAGCGGCAGCAACAGATCCAGCAACAAATCCGGGGCACCCAGCGACGCCTGGGAGAGCTGCGCCAAGCGGAAGAAGAAGCCCGTCGCCGTATGGGATCCCTGCGGCAAAACATCCAACAGACAGAAGCTAGCCTTCGCGACAACCAATATCGTCTGGAACAGGCCCAGAGGGCGCTAGAGCAAGCGCAGAAGGAGCTCCAAGAGCTGGAAGACCGCCTGAGACGGCAGCAGCAGGGCACGGCCGCCCGCTTGCGCTACATGCAGCGGCAGGGGGCGGAACATTGGTGGGCTTTGCTGCTCACCAGCCGCGACCTCAACGAGTTTTTCGATCGCCGCCACCAGTTGCAATTGCTAATCGAAGCCGACCGGCAGTTGATCCGAGAGCTGCAGGTGATGGCCAAGGAGGTGGATCAGCAGCGGATCGCCCTGGAAGCGCAGCGCAACGAGATTTCTTTAATCTTGCAGGAGCTGGCAGCCCAGAAAAACCAACTGCAGCAGCAGGCTGCCGCCCAAGAGCAACTGGTGGGCCGCCTGGCCAACGAGCGCGCCGCCTATGAAGCAGCCCAACGGCGTTTGGAAGCCGATTCCCAACAGTTGACCATCCTCATCCAGCAACTGATCGCCCAGCAGGCTCAGCAGCGGGGGGGCAGAGATCCGGTTCAGGGGACAGGCCGGTTGATCCCACCAGTGCGCGGGCCAATCACCAGCGGCTTCGGCTGGCGGGTTCACCCCATCTACGGAAGCCGCCGCTTCCATGCGGGGATCGACTTCGGTGTGCCCACCGGCACGCCAGTTCGGGCATCAGACCGGGGCACCGTCATCTACGCCGGCTGGTATGGCGGCTACGGCTACACGGTGATTGTCAACCACGGCGGCGGCATCACCACCCTGTACGCCCACAACAGCCGCGTCGCCGTTGGGGTGGGTCAGCAGGTACAGCGGGGGCAGGCCATTGCCGCTTCCGGCTCCACCGGCCTCTCCACCGGCCCCCACGTTCACTTCGAGGTGCGGGTCAACGGCCAGCCGGTGGATCCCCGCCGCTACCTTTGAAGCAGCGCATCTGTCGGCAACGGCTGCAGGGATCCCGCCTGCAAGATCCACCGCACATCGGCAATGGAGGATAGCTCCTCTGGGTCGTGGGAAACCACCAACACCGTCCAGGTGGATTTCAGCCGGGCCAGCAGCTCGATCAACTGCCGCCGCACCGACCAGTCCAGCCCTGCCGTCGGCTCGTCCAGCAGCAGTAGCAGCGGGCCGCGAATAAGCTGTACCGCCAGGGCCAAGCGCCGTTGTTGTCCGCCACTGAGATGGTTGGGGGAGGTGCACAGAGGGATCCCTTCCAATCCCACCTGTTTGAGAACGTTTTCAATCTCCTTTTGTTGCAGCTCCGGGTGGCCGAAGCGCATTTCCTCTAGCACCGTCAAGCCACAAAAGTGACGCTCCGGGAACTGAAACACCAGCCCCGCCATGCTGCGCAACTGCTGGGGGGAGAGCTCTGTTCCTCCCCAGGCAATCCGCCCGCGCGTGGGCCGCGCCAAGCCGGCCAAAATTTCCAGCAGGGTGCTCTTGCCGGCCCCACTTTTGCCCACGATCAGCCCCAACTGATTCAGGCCCAGCTCAAAGGAGAGATCCCGGAGAATCGGCTGAGGGAGGGTTGCCGGGTGGTAGCAGAGATCCTGAACCTGCAACATGAGCGGCGCCCCTGGGAAAGTTGTCGTTATTTTGGCACTGGAAAGCTCTGCCGGACAGCTACAACCATTCTTCTAGGCGCCCCAACTGATCCCGAAAGCCATAGGTGAGTTCGCGGTACCACTCCCGCAGCTCCAGTTGATCTACAGCTCGCCGCAAAGCCTCTTGGGAGCGCTCGATGGGGCGCAGAGCCGCAGACGGGATCCCTTCTTGAGCAGCCCATTGTTCAAACAGAGCCAGCTCCGTTTGCAAGTAGAGAATGAGGTTGGCCACATCCTGCGGGTGGGGGTAGCGGGTGGCATCTGGCATAAGACATCTCACCAGGGGAACTAGCTCCATTCTGGCCAAGAATCTGTCCCGCTGCCGCCTGAGGGCCCTATCCCCTCTCGCCTGCTTCTGTACTCTGGGCCGCAAAACGCAGATAATGCGGTGGGAAATGTTCACTGCCGTCGAGGGATCCATGAGCCAAAAGCTGCTGTTTGTGTGCCTGGGCAACATCTGCCGTTCTCCCGCTGCCGAAGGGATCACCAACCACCTGCTGCAGAGCAGCGGCCATGAGGGGGACATCCTCTGCGATTCGGCAGGTACAGCCGCCTACCACCTCGGCAGTCCCCCAGATCGCCGCATGCGACAAGTTGCCCAGCGCTATGGACTGGAGCTGCACGGCCAAGCCCGGCAAATTCATCCTTTGGATCTGCGGGAGTTCGACCTGATCCTGGCCATGGATCGGCAAAATTACCGCGATATCCTCAGCCTCGATCCCCAGAGAAGATATGCCGACAAGGTACGCCTAATCTGTAGCTACTGTCGTTCTCACACCGATGAAGAAGTTCCGGATCCCTACTACGGGGGCGAGGCAGGGTTTCACTACGTGATCGAGCTGCTCTGGGACGCCTGCAGCGGCCTGCTGGAATCCCTGATCCCTGGGATCCAATGCCCGCCGCTGCCCAGCCGCACCTGAAAGTCATCGATCAAGACGATCAAGAAAACAACTACCACCTGAGCAGGTTAAAGCTCTCCATGTCGATGGTGGCGCGGTTGCGGTAGATCCCCAACACAATGGCCAAGCCCACTGCCGCCTCGGCAGCCGCCACGGTGATGACAAATACCGAAAACACTTGGCCGCGAATCAAGCCCGAGTCGACAAAGTTGGAGAAAGCCATAAAGTTCAGGTTGACGGCGTTGAGCATCAGCTCAATCGACATCAACACCCGAATGGCGTTGCGACTGACGATCAAGCCGTAGATGCCGATGCAGAAAAGAATTGCCGCGACCACCAAGAAAAACTGCAGTTGCAACATCACAAGAGGCTCCACTGGATACAGATGAGAGGGGCATCAGGAAAACGCTGGGCTGTATGGCCGGGAGCAGGCAGCTTCAACGCGTGCTCACCAGCTCTGCTGGGCGTTCCGACTCCGATTCAAGCTGTGGCCGGGCCCGCTCCAGCAAGCTGAGATCCCCTTCTTGGGCTTGGGGAACGACAAACTCGCGACGCGCCAGCACAATGGCCCCGATCAACGCCATCAGCAGCAGAACGGAGGCCAGCTCAAACGGCAACAGATAATCGCTAAAGAAATGCCCCCCGATCACCATAGCGCTGCTTAGAGGCTGGATTGGCTGCAGAGGCCAAGGAGTGTTGAAGGCCATCACCGTAAGCAGGGCAAACAGACCCAAACACACTGCCGCTGTCACTCCATTGCGCAGCCAGCCCAGCTTCAGAGGGGCAAAGGTGTAGCGCCGGTTCACCAGCATAATGGCAAACAGGATCAGTACGTTGACGGCGCCGACGTAGATCAAAACTTGGGCGGCGGCCACAAAATCGGCATTCAAGAGAAGGTACAGCCCAGCTATGCTCAGGAAAACGCCCCCCAAGAGAAAGCCGGAATAGACGATGTTAGGGGCCCAAACCACTCCCAGGGCAAAGCCAATGGCCATCGCCGATAGCACCACAAACGTAACCAGTTGTACGCCTTCTCCGAGGGTCATGAGAGATCCGTCCTTAGCCAGTTTCTATTGCTGCTCCCTTACCACTGTACTGTCCCGGCGGATTTAAGAGAAGCCCGACTCCTTTTTCAGATCGATAGAGAAATCTCTAGAGTTGGGTCTCACCAACTGCCGCCTGCTCCGCCACCGCTACTGCTGCCGCCCCCGAAATCCCTATCCGAATCTCTATCAGAATCTCTATCAGAATCCCTATCAAAGTCCCTATCCCTGCTGAGCCTCGGGATCTCAACCTCTCGCTGGCTGCGGTAGCCGCAGATAGAACAGGTTAGGATTTCCAGCTTCAGGCCCTCAGAGGTGTAAGTGGCTTTCCTGAGAAGCTGGGTGGTGAGGTCAAGGGTAAGAGCTTGACATCTAGGGCAATAAAGGTGGCGATAAAATCCATTCTCGCGAACAACCACAGCCACCCCCTGGCAGGCGGGGCAAAACCAGCCGTAGTAGCGGGCTCTGCGGCGGCTTTTGGCCAGGCGATGCGCTGGGGGAAGTTGCTTATCCAGAACTTGCGGCTGGATGGGGCGCATGGGCCGACCGCAGCTTTGACAGACCACCGGCTGAAACGGGATCCCACGCTTCGAGCCCAAGATGCTGTCGGCGGCCACAACCGCCAGGAAGGGCAGCCCCGGTACCAGCCAGTTGCCGCTGGCTGACAACAGGAAGAGGCCAAAGCAGAGGGAGCCGGAATAGAGAAACAAGCGAAT
>NZ_JANSHG010000145.1:0-6227 GCF_047461555.1 Synechococcus sp. WC101 | reverse complement strand
GGCTGCCACCGGATCGCCCGGCTCGTCCCTCTGCGGGCCAGCTTCCATCTGCAGCTTCCCCAGGTAGGGCTATGGGCGGATACAAGTCCGACTCTTAACAAAACTTAACTCTAAAGACATTGATATTTGTTTGCAAGAAGCCTAGAGTAGGTCACAGCTCACTGTTGAGATTTACTCTCAACAGTTGGTTACGTGTCTCGAAAGGATGTGTCCGTGCGGCCAGAGGCGGGCCTGGGGCAAGGTCTCTGGCCTTTTCCTAGAAAAGCTTGTTTAGAAACGCAAGAGGAGCGGAGATGACAGCGACGACACTCAAGCAAGAAGGGGGATCTAGCTCGCAACAACAGATCCCGTGGTGGGCGGGCAACGCCCGTTTGACCGATCTTTCTGGCCGGCTGCTGGGGGCGCATGTGGCCCATGCCGGGCTGATCGTTCTCTGGGCAGGGGCGATGACCCTGATCGAGTTGGCCAAGTTTGACCCCAGCCGACCGATGTATGAGCAGGGGCTGATTCTCTTGCCCCACCTGGCCAGCTTGGGGCTGGGGGTGGGATCCGGCGGGGAAGTCCTGGATACGGATATCTACTTTGCGGTGGGAGCGATCCACCTCATCAGCTCTGCCTTTTTGGGGTTTGGCGGCATTTTTCATGCCCTGCGCGGGCCGGCGGTGCTGGATCCCAAAGCCTTTCCCCTGTTTAGCTACGACTGGCAAGACAAAAACAAGATGACCACCATCCTAGGGATCCACCTGGTGCTGCTGGGATTGGGAGCCTGGCTTTTGGTGCTCAAGGCAGTGGTGTTTGGCGGCTTGTTCGACCCGGTGGCAGGAGAGGTGCGCCTGGTGTCTCCCAACTGGAACCCCTTTGGCCACCTGTTGGGCATAGAAGGGCGCCACTGGATCGCCGGGGTGGACACTTTAGAAGACGTGGTGGGCGGCCACCTCTGGCTGGGCTTGCTCCTGGTGGCAGGTGGGGTTTGGCATATCGCGACCAAGCCTTTTGCCTGGGCAGAACGGATTTTTATCTGGTCTGGGGAAGCTTATCTTTCCTACAGCTTGGGAGCTTTGGCCTTGATGGGATTTATTGCCGCCTATTTCGTTGCCGTTAACCCAGTGGTCTATCCCGAAGTTTTCTATGGGCCGCTGCTGCAGGTGGGCTTGGATCGCTATCCCTTCTTTGAGCAAGGGGGAGCTCTCACATCTAGGGTTTGGCTGGCCAATGCCCATTTTTGGCTGGCCTTTTTCTTCCTTCAGGGCCACCTGTTCCACGCCCTGAAAGCGCGAGGGTTCAATTTCCGTACCGGCAGAGTAGAACTTGCAGCGCAGCAGGCCTAACGGCAATCTAGCCATCTGATTTTGAGCTTTGCACTTGCAGTTTCGAGGTAGGAGCAATGGCAAAAGTAGGTCTATTTTTCGGCACTCAAACCGGAAATACCGAGAGAGCCGCTGAGATGATCCAAAAAGAGCTGGGCGAAGACAATGTAGATTTGATCAACATTGCCGAGGCCACGGTTGAGGACTTTGATAGGTACGACTACTTAATCATCGGCTGTCCAACTTGGAATATCGGGGAGCTGCAGGCCGATTGGAATGGGTTTTTCCCCTATTTGGATGAAATCGATTTTTCCGGTAAGACGGTAGCCTATTTTGGAGTTGGGGATCAGTTGGGCTATCCCGACAACTTTCAAGATGCCATGGGGATCCTGGCCCAAAAAATTGCCGAGCGCGGCGGAAAAAACGTCGGCTCCTGGCCTACAGAAGGCTACGAGTTCAATGAGTCCAAGGGAGTGGTTAACGGCGAGTTTGTCGGCCTTGCTCTGGATGAAGACAATCAGCCGGAGCTGACGGAAAAACGAATTAAAGAGTGGACGGCCAAACTCAAAACACTCTTCAATCTGTAATCTCAAACTCGGCTTCTTAGCTTGTTGTGGATACTGTGGGAGTTTGTCATGACTGGCGCAGTTCTATCTTCATCGCCTACCTCTGCTGAGGGATCCCCTCAGGTGAGCTGGCTGGCGGGCAATGCTCGCTTGGTGAATCTGTCCGGAAAGCTGCTGGGGGCCCACGTGGCCCATGCGGGGTTGATCATGCTGTGGGCCGGCGGCATGACTTTGTTTGAGGTGGCCCACTGGGATCCGGCTCAGCCCATGGGCAGCCAGGGGCTGATCTTGCTGCCCCATTTGGCCACGTTGGGCATCGGCGTGAATGCAGAGGGGGTGGCCACGGATCCCTATCCCTTTTTTGTGGTGGGCGTTCTGCACCTGATTGCCTCGGCGGTGCTGGGGGCAGGAGGGATCTTCCACGCCCTTTTGGGGCCGGAGGTGCTGGCCAAGGGAGAAACCTTTGCCGAGTTTTTCGGCTACGACTGGGAAGACGACGACAAGATGACCACCATCCTGGGGATCCACCTGCTGCTGCTGGGGCTGGGGGCCTGGTTGCTGGTGGCCAAAGCGCTCTTCTGGGGAGGGCTGTACGATGCTCAACTGGGCCGCGTGCGCGTAGTTACGGATCCCACCCTCAATCCGCTGCGGATCTTTGCCTACCTGACGCCGCTCATGGGCCAGCAGGGCATGGCCGCCGTGAACAATCTGGAAGATCTGGTGGGAGGGCACATCTATGTCGGCCTGCTCTGTGTGCTGGGGGGATGGTGGCACATAGCCACACGGCCCTTTGCCTGGGCCAAGCAGGTGCTGATCTACTCGGGCGAAGCCTACCTCTCCTACAGCCTGGGGGCCCTGGCCTACATGGGCATCTTGGCGGCCTATTTTGTCAGCGTCAACGAGATCGCCTATCCGGTGGCTTTCTACGGGCCGCTGGGGCTGGCTGCCGACGAGATGGGTGTGGTGAGCAGCCGCACCTGGTTGGCCACAGCCCACTTTGTCTTGGGGATCCTGTTTTTGGCGGGGCACATCTGGCATGCCATCCGGGCGCGGGCGGCAGCCAGCGGCTTTGACTTCCAGCAGGGGGGCTGGGTGCGAGCCACAGATCCGCAGGTGGGCAACTTGGACACGCCGGTAAACCGGGGCGATCTCACCCTGCTGCTGCTGCAAAACCTGCCCATCTACCGGGAGGGCCTCTCTCCTTTTTTGCGCGGCTTGGAGATCGGCATGGCTCATGGGTACTTCCTGGTGGGGCCGTTTTACAAGTTGAGTCCGCTGCGGAATTCGGAGCAGGCCCTGACGGCAGGGACGCTGGCGACCATCGGCCTGGTGCTGATCCTGACGGTTTGTCTCTCCATTTACGGACGGGTGTCCTTTCCTCGCTCGCGGCTGGTGGCAGTGGTCAATACCCCCTACGGCGAGGTGGCCTATCCGACGCCGAGCGTGCAACTGATGGCCGAATCGCAGGGATCCCCTCAGCCGGTGCGCGTGCCGGCAGGCTCTGAGGATTTGCCGGAAAACTTGCGCACCCGCGCCGGTTGGAGCCAGTTGGCCGGAGGGTTTCTGGTGGGCGGCGTTGGCGGTGCCCTGTTTGCCTACATGCTCCTGGGCAGCGGCGATGTGGTAGCCCAGATTTTGCCGGGGCTGTAAAGGAGGGTTGAGGCTTCTCAAAGCAGGGAGGGGAGATCCTCATCCCCTCCTCTCTGTCGAGATCTGGCTCTACCTTTTGCCTGCCGGCTTCTGGATCCGATAACCCTTTTTTATGAAGCTTTTGTCAGCCAGCAACTTTAATCTTTCGACCGTCGAAATGGGATGGCTAAAATGAGCTTAGGTTCCGCTTCTGCGCCTTCTTTTGAAGCACTTTATTTGGGCGTTTCTCCCAGTCTAAAGCTTTTCGATCGGCCTCTGTTGGGATCCCTGGGAAAATGTTTCCGTGTAGCCTACTGGGAGTATCACCAAACCCAGGATGAGCCCTGTAGTTTGGAGACAGTCGTGACGCTGCTATACGAATACCTAAAAGCTTGGGATCGACCGGTACATCTCATCGGCCACGGCTTGAGCGGGGTGGTTGCCTATCTTTTTGCCTACTATTACCCCCAGCGGATACGGTCTCTAACCCTGCTGGCTGTAGGCAGTCAGCCTGCCGCCACCTGGCATGCCCATTTCTACGTGCAACGAAAAATGTTTTGCTGTAGCCGAGAACAGCTCCTGGTGCGTATAGCTCAGAGCCTTCTGCCAGCTTCAGAACAGTGGCGAGCGCGCTCACTCTCCCGCGCCCTGGCTAAAGATTTAGACACTTCCCCCATACCTCATTCCCTATTTCAGGTGGTAGCGATTCCAGCCCAGAAAGTGCCGGTGCCGATGTTGGTTTGCGCCAGCGAGGATGATCCCATTGTGGATCCTGCTTCGCTGGAGCAGTGGGGAAACTACTTAAAGCCAGGGGATCAAATGTGGTTTTGTCCTGGGGGGCGACACTTTTTTCACTATTCTTTTCCAAGTTTGGTCAACTTGAAAATCATGGATTTCTGGCAAAAGCTGCAGCAATTGCAGACCAGCCTTGCCTGAAAGACTGGCCTTTGTCCTTAGCTCAACTGCGAGTTTTGTCAGCAACCCCCAACCCCCGCAGATTGCTGGTGGCTCTAACCCTCCAAACAGACAGAAAGAGCTCTCATGCCATAGGGATCTCATAGGGATCTCATCGCCGCCCACAGCGCCCCCAGAGAGACGGCGTCCACCCGGCTCCCCGCTAGAAGTAAAATGGGAGGGGTCGAGCCGGGCTTAAGCGGGGGATCCGCGACTAGGTTCGACAAGCTGCTCTTTCCCATCGACAACTCGCGCGAGACCAGCCACGCCTTGCCCTTGGTGGCAGACCTAGCGCAGCGCTGCAAAAGTCGGGTGTACTTGCTCTCGGTACTGGACAACATGGAGCTTGACGCGGAGCGAGCAGAACAAGCCCGGCAGAACATTCAGAACCTGCCCAAACAGACGGAGCTGGGCCTGCAGTAAATCGGCATCAACAGCGTCAAGAGCGAGTATCGCGAGGGAAAAGTACCCTTCGTCATCTGCGACGTGGCGGACGAGCTGGAGATCAGCCTGATCGTGATGGGATCCCGCAGCCTCAGCCTGTCTGCCGAGGGGCAGAACAACTCCGTCAGCCACCGCCTCATCGACCTTGCTCCCTGCCCGGTGCTGGTCGTGCCCTGAGAAAAGGGATCCCGGTCAGCGTGATCCTGTAGAGTACCCTAGGGCGGGGTCTTGCCAAGTCCAAACAATGTTGCCTTGTGTAACAGCACGGCTGTCACTGTTTGTCTTCTCTAAAAGTCTGCAGTACAACGAAGAGCAAGATACAGCTTTGTCCGACTTCGGGGGAGGTCTGTAGAATCAGCAGGATCCCGGCATACGCACATCTGTATTAACTTCAGAAAGTGTGGCCGGAAGAAGCTGTGAGCCTCATTACCAGCAACAGCCGGTCAGTTCCCTTCCGAGAATCGTCATGGAAAGTCGTGGTTACAACAAGGCCTCCCAGAAGACTTTTGAGGTGATGCGGCATTTCGCAGAAACCTACGCCAAACGTACCGACACTTTTTTCTGCTCTGATCCTACGATTACGACAGCGGTGATCGAGGGCTTGGCTCTGCACAAAGAGCAATTGGGCGCTCCGCTCTGCCCCTGTCGTTTTTATGAAGACAAAGAGGCGGAAGTGAAAGCCGGCTATTGGAACTGCCCCTGTGTACCCATGCGGGAGCGAAAGGAATGCCACTGTATGCTCTTTTTAACTCCAGATAACCCCTTCGCCGGCACCAGCCAAACCCTAGAGGAGGTGCCCCTAGAGTACCAGGCGAAATAGTCGGCAATGCGTCTGTCTCTGGGTTGAGCGACAAAGACCAGTATAATCGGGAAATAGTTGAGTGGTTGATAGTCGCACGAGGAGGAAACTCTTTTTATGACTCCCTCACTGGCTAATTTTCTCTGGAGCTTGGTGTACGGCGCAGTGGTGCTGGGGCTTCTCTTCGGCGCCATCGTCTTCGTCAGCCAAAGAGATAGGGTGCGTCGTCGCTGATCCCTCTGCTCGCGCTGATGCTCTACTTCTTTGCTGTTGTTGCTGAGTGGAAAGAGACTCGGGTGCTAAGGTTTGCTCTGGTAGGCAACTGCCAGGGTGCTTTGTCCACCTGTCAGGGATCCAGCCGGGTTGAGTGACAACCGGATCGACGTGCTTGGCGCCGTTGTTGCTAACGCTCACAAAAAAGGATAGCTTGGTAGCCCCGCACTTGAGTGCGGGGCGGAAAAGCCCGCTAGCCACTTTAGTCGCTTACCCATGATGGGGGTCGTTGATATAGTTTCATAGCTCAAACAA
>NZ_JANSHG010000144.1:0-6278 GCF_047461555.1 Synechococcus sp. WC101 | reverse complement strand
CAATATCCTACGCCTTCCAGCCCCCTCTGGAGTCAAACCCTTTGGCGATCCTGGCGCCAGAGTGGGATCCCTTAGCTTGGTGCCTCCATCTGGGCGCCCCTGGCGTCGCCAGTTCAGGAAGTGGGGTTGGGTGCCAACAACTGCTCCCCTTGCAACATGCGAGCGGCAGCGCTGAACAGCTCTTCCTCCAAGTAGGGCTTGGTGAAGTAGGCAGTGGCTCCCAGCTCGCGGGCTGTCTGCCGGTGCCGTTCTGCCCCCCGTGAGGTGAGCATAGCTACTGGAATATGCCTGAGGTTGCTGTCTGCCCGTATGCGGGAGAGCAACTCCAAGCCGTCCATGCGCGGCATCTCGATGTCGCAAAAGATGAGATCGCAGCGCAAGCCACCGCGAAGCTTTTCCCAGGCGTCCTGGCCATCGCGGGCTTGCTCCACCCGGTAGCCCACCTTTTGAAAGGACATGGAGAGCAGTTCCCGCACTGCAATCGAGTCGTCCACAATGAGCACCGTGGTTTGATGGGTTTCCTCGGCACGTGGCTCCGCAGCGCGACGCTCCGCCCAGAGGCGGCTGAGATCGCGACGGCGGCCTTGGGCCATATCTACCAGTTCAAGGACGTCAGCAATTGGCAGCACGCGACCATTGCCCAGCACCGTTGCCCCAGAAATGCCAGGTGGTTTGGGCACAGGCCCGCGCAATTGCTTGATCACGATTTCCTGCTCTTCCACAAAGCTGTCCACCTGCAGGGCAACGTACTGGCCGGCACTTTGCAGGACGACGATGGGCAGGATGCCCTCCTCTTGGGCGATGCTGTAGACCTCTGAGCGGCTGCGGCTGTGGCTGCGGCTGTAGGACAACAGATTCGAGAGGGGCTGGAAGGGAAGGCGTTGATCCCGCCAGGGAATGGAGGGCCGCCCCTGTTCATCCGGCTGCACCTCGTCGACGGGAACATCCAGCATCTCCTCCACACCGTCGAGGGGGAAGGCGATCAGGGCTTTGTCGCTGACACACACCATTGCCTTGGAAATGCTCAGGGTAAGCGGCAGGCGGATGGTGAAGGTGGTGCCCTTGCCGCGCACGGAATCCACTTGGATGCTGCCGCGCAGATCGGTGATGTTGCGGCGCACCACGTCCAAGCCAACCCCCCGCCCGGCCAGATCGTCCACCTCGCTGGCCTCGCGAACGCTAAAGCCGGGGTGGAAGAGGACGTTGAACACTTCTTCTTCGGTTGCCTGCTCTGACAGCAGCCCCAGCCTTTGCGCCTTGGCCTTGATTTTCTCCACCGGGATGCCGGCACCGTCGTCGGCGACGACGATGATTGTCTGGTTGCCCTGGTAGAAAGCTTTGACGGTGATCTTGCCTTCAGGGGGCTTGCCCAAGCGGCGCCGCTCCTCAGGGGGCTCGATCCCGTGCACCAGGGCATTGTTCACCAGGTGGGTCATCGGGTCGGAAAGCTCTTCCAGGATGGCCTTGTCGATGAGGGTGTCGCGGCCTTCCACCACCAGGCTGGCCTGTTTGCCCGTTTTGATGGAGAGGTCACGGACGGCGCGGGGCAGCCGGTCGGCAATTTGCGAGAAGGGCACCATGCGCGCCCGGTTCAGGCCTTCTTGCAGTTGGGTGGTGACCTGGCGGAATTGGCGGGTGATCTGCTCTGCCTCGTCCACCGCAAACTCGATGTCGGAAGAAGACTCGCGCACCCGCACGATGAGCTCAATGATCTCCTGGGCCAGCGTGTGGAAGGCCGTAAACTGATCCATCTCCAACTTGTCGAACTCTTGGCCTATGGAATGACCCACCCGTCCCCGAGGGGATTCCTCGCCGTTCCGACCAAACCCCACCGTTGCCGCGCTGCTGCGGCTGGAGAACAGCGCCGCTTCCAGCAACGAGCGGTCGTACTGATCCCGCATGCGCTGGCCCAGCTCCCCTAGCTGTTGCACCCGGCCCAATAGGCCATCCAGAAACTGGCGCAGGCGAGTTTGGTTTTGCTCCATGCTGTTGCGGATGACCACCAGCTCTCCCACCAAGTTGTTGATGGAGTCGAGGTGGCGCACCTCCACCCGCATTACAGGATTGCTGAGGGCAGATCGCCGTGTGGTCGGTGCTGTTGGGGTAGCCGGTGCCGTGGGGGCGGCTGTTGCTGGGGCGGCGACAGCGGGCGGAGAAGGCGCCGGCGCTGCTGCAGAGACTTGGGGGGCGACCTCGAGATCGCCTAGGAGGGATTCCAGTTGGGCTGCGAAATCGTCGGCGACCTCGCCGCTCACGGCTGTAGGGGATCCCACAATGGGAGCGATGACCTCCTCTAGCTCAGGGGGCACCGCTGGTTCGGCGGCATCGAAAAGGGCGGCCAAATCGTCCAAACTTGGGGCAGGAGAGGCTTCCGGCGCTTCTTCCTCCAAAGGCTGTGTCTCATCTGGGGAAACAGTCGCGCTCTGGGCAGCCAAGAGCTCATCCTCCGCGAACAGGCTTTCCAGTTGGCTGGCCAGATCGTCCTCTGCTGGCTGGGAAGCTCCGCCTTGCTCTGCTGCAGCTACAAGTGGTTCTGGCTCAGGCAGAGTCACTCCCTCCAGACTGCTCCCTTGCAAAGCCTCTGCCTCGCTCAGGAAAGTGGCCAGATCTGAGGGGATCGCTTCCTGGGCGGCCTCCCCTTCTGCAAAGAACCGGCTCAACTCATCCAAATCCACCTCGCCATCCATGGCCGAGAGGGATCCGCTGGTTTCTAAGCTCAGTGCTTCGGTAGCGGGCTCCTCGGCAAATAGAGCCTCGAGGCGGTCGAAGGCCTCCGCGGGCTGGCCCTCAGGATAGAGAGCTTCTTCCTGAACCGGGAAGAGGTTCTCCAAAAGAGCCCAGTCCTGGGCCTGTGCCGCATCCCCCGTGCCCGGGGCATCCTCCAGCGTCTCCCCGGCGAAGAGATCGGCTAGGCTCAGCTCGGCCCCCAAGTCCGGGGTTTCCGCCGCCGTCGACTCGTCGGAAGGGGCCAAGAAGCTCTCCGCCGCAGCGGCAGGTTCGCCGGGCGAAGATTCTTCGGCGAAAAGGTCTTCCAGTTGCTCGACTGCGGCAGAGTCGGCAAGGTCAGAAGAGGGTTGAGAAGCCACCTCGAAAGAGGGGGAAGGTTCGCCTGCTTCTTCTGGGCTCCACCAGGCCTGATCCGCCGCCGAGACAAGGCTCTCCAGGCCGCCTTCAGCCGCAGAGTCCAAAGATGTCAGGGATCCCGTCTCATCGGGGACAGAAAAGTCCCCCGGCCAGATGTCGGCGGGGAACTCAGCCCACAAGTCTGCGGCCGCCTCCCCATCCCCAGGCTGGAGGGACGGAGACGGCTCCTCTGCCCAAAGATCCGCTTCCGGCCCGCTGTCGGGAGCAGCCCCAAAGTCAGGCAACTGAGACAGCTCCTGCAGAGGAGAGCTCTCTACTGCCAGCTCCTCGAGCTCGAACAAGGCTTCCACTCCGACACTTGCAGCTTCGTCTGCAGCCGAGGCTTCCTCGGGGCTTTCCGCAGCGACTTGGGCCGCCCGCTCCTGGGCGGGGACATCCCAGATGGCCTGGCTGGTTTCCTCGGCTCCTGTCAGCTCGGCAGGCTCGACAGGTGACAGCTCTGCCGCCGCTTCGCCCATTACTTCGGCAAACAGCTCCGCCAAATCCGTTTCCGCTCCCCCCTCTTCTGGGCTCAGCTCCTCAAGCGCCTGCGAAAAAGGCTCGGGGGAAGGAGGGATCAGCTCCGGCGGCGGCTCTTCAATATCGGATAGCTGCTCTGCGTTGGCAAACAGCTCGTCAAAGGCGGCGGAGGCTTCTGCTTCCAGGCTCAAAGGAGGGGCGTCGAAATCGCCTGAGCCAAAGCTCAGCCTATCCTGGAGCCAGCCGCGGGCTGCTCCGGCTTCTTCCGGCGCGGCGACGCCCTCTTGGGCAAGGTCGGCGGCTGCTTGCCAGTCTTCCTCTGGCAAAGCCTCGGTGGACATCTCCGGCCAGCTCAGCCCTGGGCCCTCCTCGCCCGCCAGAACGCTGTCCATCTCCAAAGTGGACGGCGGCTGTTCGGCCAGCAGATCCCAGGCCGCCTCCTCCGCTTGCAGGGTTGCTTCGACGGGGATCGCCTCTCCTGGTTCAGGTTCTTCTTGGCTCCCATCAGGGGCAGAGGATTCTTCTGCCGGGATCCCAGCAGCGGCCCAGTCCGCTGGGGCAGGCGTGCTCTCGGGTTCGAGGAAGAGCGGCTCTGGCTCCTCAAGGGCCGGCAGCACAGGGCGGAAGGCCAACAACTCAGCGGAGGGCTGGATGGTCTGCGCTGCTCCGCTGGCCAGAGCTTGGTGAGCCTGTTTCAAATCTCTCAGAACCGGCAGAGCCAGTTGCCGCAAATCCTGGGCAGGATCTGCCAGGATCTCGCTAATCAGGCGGGCTAGGGCCGTCCAGCCGCCCAGATCCACACCTTCGGCCTGTCCCACCTGCTGGAGCGATTGGGCCAAGCTTTGCAGGGCAGGCCGCGTTGCCGGGTCGTCAGGACGCTTGAACAGCTCCAGCATCTGGCGCAACAGGGCCGGGATCTGCTGGTGAACCACCACCTCCAAAGGATCCGGCGGCGGAGGGGGAGCCGCCGGGCGAGCCAATTGCTGCAATTCCGCCGAGGCCGTCACCTCTTCGGCCCTGCCCGCCAAGATAAGCTGCTGCCCCTGCTTCAAGTCTCGCAGGGCGACCAACGCCAACGTTCGCAGATCGGCGTCGGGGTTGCCCAGGGCTTGCTCGAAGGTTTCTGTGAGCTGCTGCCAGCCCGCCAGATGATGGGCTTGCCCGATCTGCTTGAGAACGGCATTTGCCTCCCGCAACTGCTCGCGAATGCCCGGCTGATCCCCTCGCTTGAACAGCTCCAACATCTGCCGCAATTGCTGCGGCACCACTTCCGCCATCTCTTGTTGTAGGGTGCGGGCCGCCGGCGGCGGGGGGGCAGCCGGAGCAGAGCTAGCGACAGGGCCAGCGCCGAGAAGGCTCTGAATGTAGTTTTCAGTCTCCTGAAAAACCGGCTCCAGTTCCGCCAGCGTCGCGTTGCTGAACTCCTGGGTGAGACCGCGAGGGCTCTGCAGCTCGTCCAACAACGCCGCCAACCCATCAAAAACTCGCAGCAGCAGCGTCTCCAAGTGCTGATCCACCGGCACTTCGCCCGGGCGAGAGCGAAACACGTTGAAGAAATCCTCTAGGCGGTGGGCAGTCCGCTGAATGCTGGCGAGGGCCAGCATGGCCGCTCCGCCTTTGATGGAGTGGGCAGCTCGGAACAACTCGTTGATCAGCTCAGGATCGCTCACGCTGTCCCGCAGGCTGAGGAGCCCTTGCTCGATCGTTGCCAAGTGGTCGCGGGCTTCTTCGATAAAATAACCGAGGATCCGCTTTTGTGCTTCTTCATTCATGGCAGGAGGTTCCTCCTACAGCCCACAGGTACTCATATCAGTAGTAGCAGATCGGACAGGGGAAGCTCTCCCATGCCCGGATTCTGTCTTGGGACAAAGGGATCCCGATGTCCCTGAAGTGCGGCAACTTCCCATCGGGATCCTTGCTTGTCCCTAGGATGCCCGCCAACCGAGCAGATTTGCTCATTCATCCCCCACCCGGAAGCGACCGACAGAAGCTTGCAGCTCGCGAGCGATGCTCACCAACTGTTGCAGCGAGCTGGCTACCTTCTGCGCCTCTTCGGACGTCTCGTTGGCAGTCAGCTCCACTGATTGCATTACCTGGGCCACGGCGCGAGAGGTTTCTGTTTGCTGCACGGTAGCCTGAGAAATAGCCCGCACCAGCCCATCGATCCGCCGGCTGACCTCGATGATCTCGTCTAGGCTGCTTTTGGCCTGCTCAGCCCGCCGCGTCCCCTGGATCACCACCTGCGTGCCCTCCTCCATGGCCGTCATCACGTTGCTGGTCTCCGACTGGATCTGCAGCACAATCTGCTCGATCTCCTTCGAGGCTTTGGCGGCCCGGTCAGCCAGTTGTCGCACCTCATCGGCCACGATGGCAAAGCCCCGCCCCGCCTCGCCGGCCCGCGCGGCCTCGATACTGGCGTTGAGGGCAAGCAGGTTGGTGCGCGAGGCAATTTGTGAGATCAAAGCCACAATCTTGGAGATCTCCTGGGAGGATTCTGCCAAGCGTTTCACCTTGCGGGTCGCCTCTGCTGCCACTTCCCGAATCTCCAGGATGCTGGCCACCGTGCGATCCACTGCTTCTCCGCCGCGGGCGGCTGCTTCCGTGGCTTGAGCAGTTACGTTGGCCGCCTCGCGGGCGTTGCTGGCTACCTCTTGAATTGATTCCGTCATCTCCTG
>NZ_JANSHG010000143.1:0-6467 GCF_047461555.1 Synechococcus sp. WC101 | reverse complement strand
GGTCGATCCCCGCCTGTACCAGGGCCCTGGCCACCTCCGGGATCCAGCCTTCTGCAGAAACATGGCTCTTCAGGTGCACCTGCCAGCGAGGGGGATCGGATCCCAGGGCCTGCAAGCTCACCACCTCCACCTGGGGCAGGTTCTGCAGGGCCGCTCGGATGGCCGTTTCCTCAGGAGCGCCCACCACCAGCTTCGCCTGCTGCCGATCCTGAAGCTGGGCCGTCAGCTCAGCGGGCGTGCCAATGGCCGCCACCTGGCCGCGGTTGATGATCACCACCCGGTCGCAGGTCATGCTCACCTCCGGCAGGATGTGGGTGGAGAGGATGATGGTGTGCTCTCCTGCCAGGCTCTTGATGAGGTTGCGCACCTCGATAATTTGCTTGGGATCCAGCCCAATCGTGGGCTCGTCCAGGATGATCACCGGCGGGTCGTGCACCAGGGCCTGGGCCAGGCCCACCCGCTGCTTGTACCCCTTGGAGAGCTTGCGGATCAAGGTGTGGCGCTTGTCTTCCAGGCTGCAGCGGCGGATCACCTCGTCCACCCGTCGCGGCCGATCCCCGGCGCTGACCCGTTTGATCTGGGCGACAAAGTCCAGGTAGCTCTCCACCGTCATGTCCGGGTAGAGGGGCGGGTTTTCTGGCAGGTAGCCGATGCGCTGCCGCACCGCCATAGGGTTTTCATGCACATCGAACCCGGCCACCCGCGCCGTCCCCTCGCTGGCAGGCAAATAGCCAGCCAAAATGCGCATAGAAGTGGTTTTGCCGGCGCCGTTGGGCCCCAGAAACCCCATGATCTCGCCGGCGTTGACCTGGAAAGAGATGTCGCGGATGGCCGTAAAGCTGCCGTAGGTTTTGCTCAGATGTTCCACTTCGATGGCAGCCTTGGTTGCAGGAGCAGTGGATAAACCTGTCATCGGCGGCTCCTAACCTAGAGGGTCAGCGGGAGTTGGCCAACAGCCCAAGTCCGGAGATGGGAAAGCGCGCAGCCCTTCTCTTGTGAAATAGGCGGAGGTTGAGAGCAACAGAGGCAGCAGCGCCGAGGCCATCAGCAAACTTAGCACAGCAGCGGCAGGGATCCGCAAACACAGCCAGCTCCTTCCCCCCTTTGGTGGGGACTCAAGGTACCAAGGATCCCCACTCCTCCAGCCCCAAGACCCGGCTCTCCCCTGGGCGGGCCGGCACCACCTCGCCAATGGGAAAGGCTTCGGGGAGCAGGGATCTCAGCCGATTTTCCGCCTCAGGAGGGATCACCAGCACATAGCCTACCCCCAGGTTGAAGGTGTTGAACATCTCCAAGGTCTCCACTTGGCCTTGCTCCTGCAGCCAGAGAAACTCCGGTGGGATGGGCCAACTGTGGGGCTCTAGCCGCGCCGCCTGCTCCGGAGCCAAACAGCGGGGCAAGTTTTCTGGGATGCCGCCGCCGGTGATGTGGGCCATGCCGTGGAGGGGGATCCCTGCTGCCTGCAGCCGCTGCACTGCCTGGACATAGATGCGGGTGGGAGTGAGAAAGACCTCCGCCAAAGGCCGATCCCAGCCAGGGGGTTGGTGATCCCAAGGCCAGCCCCGCTCGGCCACAATGCGCCGCACCAGGCTAAAGCCGTTGCTGTGCAACCCGCTGCTGGGCAAGGCCCACAACCGATCCCCAAGCTGCACCCGCGAGCTGTCGAGAACGTCTGCCCTCTCGACGATCCCGACGCAAAAACCCGCCAGGTCGTACTTGCCGGGCGGGTAAAACCCCGGCATCTCTGCCGTCTCCCCCCCCAGGAGTTGGCAGCCGGCCTCCTGGCAGCCCTCCAAGATGCCGTCGATCACCTGCCAAAGCGCTTCCGGCTCCAGCTTGCCGGTGGCAATGTAGTCCAGGAAAAACAGCGGCCTGGCCCCCACCGTCAGCACATCGTTGACACACATGGCCACCAGGTCGATGCCCACGCCGCGGTGCTGCCCCCACTGCTGGGCGATCTCCAGCTTGGTGCCCACTCCATCAGTGCCGGCAACCAGAACCGGGGCCCGGTAGCCCGCCGGTAGCTCCAACAAGCCGGCAAAGCCGCCAATGCCGCCCAAGGTTCCTGAAGAACCTGAAGACTGAGCTTGAGAGCCTTCAACGCGCTCCCGGATCCCCTTGACAAAAGCGCGTCCGAGTTCAATGTCAACCCCTGCTGAGCGGTAGTCCAAGATGCCGAAAATCCTTATGCTGACGGGACTTGGGCTTTTGCCCTTGGCCGGGCAAGCTTGTCAACTTCGAAACCTATGGTACATTAACTTCTGTTTTACTGTCGCATTGGACGTTGTACAGGAGTTTCGAGAGGAGCGCGGCCTCATGCGAAATTGGAAGCGGCTTGGACAGGGACTGGCTCCCGCCCGCCAAGTGGGCTTGGTCGGCTGTCTCTGTGTTACGGCCTTCAGCTTGCCGGCAGGTATGTTGGGCAGCCCAACCTCGCGGGCGCAAGCCTCAACTCGCAGCGGCTCCCCTAGTGCCAGAGCAACCCAGCTATCCCCCAAAACCCACTCCCTCTCCCCGGCAACTGACCTTGTCTCTCCCCCCCAACCCAACGCTCCCCCGCCAGCCAAACTCGGCACCTTGAACCCCCAACACTCGCAGTCTCTTTCCCTGGCTCGCCGGGCAATCCCTTCTCGGCCAATGGAAGAGCCCATCCTCAAGATCGGCGAACAGCAGCAGTCGTCCAGCCAGCCTGTCTCCACCCTCTACGACTACCAGATGGACGGGCGGCAGGTGGTCACCGTCTACGTTCGGGATCTCCCCGTTGTCAGCTTTGTCGAGCAGCCCGGGTTGGAGTCGCCGCTGCTGCGGGCCAGCTCCCTCGTGGCCCGGCTCAACCAAATGGCCCAGGGATCCCTGAAGGACACGACCATTACTCTGGCTTGGGCAGAGCCCCAATCCGGGGATCCCCTCTACGCGGTTCGGGTAAACGACGAGGAATTGCTGCGCATCGACGAAGGAGTGCTGCTGCTGGATAACCAACGCCCGGTGGATACAGCGGTTTTGGCTGCCAATCGTCTGCGCCGTCTGCTGCTGGATGCCCCTCCTCTTGCCCCTTCGGCCCTGCCCCAGCCGGCCACCCTGACTGCCGCCAAAGCCACCGCTGCCCGCCGATCAGAAACTCAGGCCCAGGCGCAACCGGACTCTGTCCGAGTGGTCGGGCCTGTGCAAGAAGGGATCGCCTCCTGGTATGACCTGCACCCCACCCGCCACGAGATGACAGCTGCCCATCCCACCCTCCCCTTCGGCACCGAGGTGCGGGTAACCAACCTGGACAACGGGCGCCAGGCTGTCGTGCGCATCAACGATCGCGGCCCCTTCATCCCCGGTCGGATCATCGACCTTTCCCTGCGGGCGGCGGAGGCCCTGGGGATGGTGCGCTCGGGGCTGGCGCCGGTGCGCCTGGAAGTCGTGCAGCGCTAGCTAAGGCACGGGCGAAAAGCGCTTGGAATCGGGCGAGTAGTGCCAAGCAATGCCGTCCGGATCCCGGCTGCGGCTCCACTCGGGAAACCCACTCTTGAACTTCCAGTAGGTGATGGCGGAGACCACCACCCCCAGCCGCTCTGCCAACTGAGTTTGGTTGAGGGGGCGCAGCGTCGCCCGCGGCACTGTAATCGCCTCCTCGGCAGCGGCAGGGCTGGGCGGCGGGGCAGGACAGGCCGCCGCTGCGGGGGGCTCGGAGAGGGTAGCCGTAGCTGTGGCTGGCGGCTTCTCCCCTTCTAGCAGGCGACTCCGGCTGGGCTCCTGGGCCCGCAACAAGCTAAACTGGCTCAGCAGGCCGACATTTTCCAGGTTTAGCAAATCTTCCAGGTTAGAAGTCTGATGAATCAGTTCCAGCTCGCGGTGAAACTCTTCCTCCAGCACCCGTAGGTAGTGCTGCCGCTTCTGCTCCGACTCTGCCTCCTTGAGCAATCCTAGGGCAAACTTGAGGTTCGAGAGGGGCTCACTCAGATCTTGCAAGAACTTCTTGAACAAAGTGCCCTTGACCTCTGCAAACTGCTGCAACTGCTGCAGCTTCTGTCGCAGCTCCTCCAGCCTTTTCTCCTCCAGCCTGCGGCTTTCTAGGCTCTGCCGGTGGTTGTGCAAGGCAATTTCGATGGCGGTGTAGAGCTCCCGCTCTTTGAAAGGTTTGATGATGTAGCCAAAAGGCTGTGTCTCCTTAACGCGAGAGAGAGTGTCCTCATCAGCGTAGGCCGTCAGGTGCACCACCGGAATGTTGAAGCGCTCGGCGATCCGCTTGGCGGCTTCAATACCGTCGAGATCCCCTTTCAAAACGATGTCCATCAAGACCAAGTCCACCGACATTTCCTCCAGCCATCGGATCGCTTCTTCGCCAGAGGACGCGATGGCCGGCACCGCATAGCCAAATTTTTTCAGGACGTTGGCGATATCCTTGGCGATGATCTTCTCGTCTTCGACAACCAGAATGCTGCCTTTGGCAAGCATGGGAACTTTCTTCAAGGCTGGCTCCTCGGAAAGGTAATGATGAAAGTGGTACCCGACTTGTTTCTCAATTCTATCTTGCCCTGGAGCTGATCGGTGAGAGTTGCAACCAGTTGTAAACCCAAAGATTGAGTTTCCTTGAAATCGAAGTTGCTGGGCAGGCCAATGCCGTTGTCAGAGACGCGCAACTGAGTATAAGTACGGGTTTGCTTAAAGTGGACGTCGATCTGGCCGCTGCGGCCTTTGGGAAAGGCGTATTTGAGGCTGTTGGTGACCAGCTCGTTGATGATCAGGCCACACAAAACTGCCTCATCGAGGTTGAGGCGGATCCCTTCGGCGCGGATGCTGGCGCGAATGATCTCGGGGTTCACGCCGTAGGAGTGGAAAAGATTAGAAATTAAATTGTGGAGGTACTGCCTCAAATCCACAGCAGCCAGGTTGTTGGACTGGTACAGGCCCTCGTGGATCAAAGACATCGCCTGAATGCGGCTGCCGGCGTCCTTAAAAACGCGGGCATACTTGTGGCTTTTGATTTGATCCGCCTGGAGCCGCAGCAGGCTGGAGATGATTTGCAGGTTATTTTTGACGCGGTGGTGGATCTCCCGCAGCAGAATCTCTTTTTCCTGCAGGGCCGCCTGAATCTGCAGCTCCGCCCGTTTTTCTTCGGTAATGTCTTCAGAGATGCCGATGATGAAGAGGTTTTTGCCTTCGGGATCCCGCACTGCTGAGACTGCCAGGCGACACCAAACCACCTTGCCGCTGCGGTGGATATAGCGTTTTTCCAGGTGGTAGCGATCCCGTTGGCCGTTCAAAACTTCCTGGAAGAGTCGCCAATCTTCCTCGAGGTCGTCCGGGTGGGTGAGGTCGCAGAAGCTCTTGTTGACCAATTCGGCGCCGCTGTAGCCAAGGATCTCTTCCAGGGCGGGGTTCACCTTGAGGTAACGGCCCTGCCTATCGACGATGGAAATGCCCAGGGCCGACTGCTCAAAGATGCCCCGCAAACTCAGCTCGCTTTGGCGAAGGGCTGCCTCGGCTTGCTTGCGCTCGGTAACGTCCAAAATTTGGCTGAGAAAGTAGCTGGGATCCCCTTGGGCGGTGCGCACCAGAGTGATGCGGAGAAGGGCATAGACAATTTGCCCGTTCTTGTGAATGTAGCGTTGCTCCTGTTCGCAGTGGTGCACCTCGCCGGCCAGCAGGCGGTTGGTGCTCTCCAAGGTGACGGCGATGTCGTCGGGATGGGTGATGTCGAGGACGGTTTTCCCCTCGAGATCTTCTAGGGTGTAGCCCAGGGTTTCGGTAAAGGCGGCGTTGATTTGAAAATAGGTGCCATCCAGGTGGGTCATGGCCTTGGCGATGGGGGACCACTCAAAGGATTGGCGGAAGCGTTCTTCGCTTTCTTTGAGGGCCACTTCTGCCTCGACGCGGGCGCTGATGTCGATCACCTGGTTGAGAAACTGGGTGGGCTGGCCGGCTCCATCGGTAAGCAGGGCGGCCTGGAACAGCACATGGACAACTTGGCCGGAACGGTGGATGTAGCGAATCTGCCGCTGGCTGATGGAGACTTTGCGTGTCAAGAGAGCCTCGTTAGCCGCCAGCAGTTGGTTGACATCGTCGGGGTGGAGGATGTCCAGTTGTTGCCGACGCTGCAACTCTTCGGGGGTGTAGCCGACGATCTGGGCAAAGGCCTCGTTGACCTGGATAAATCGCCCCTGCAGATCCACCAGAGCAATGCCGTTGGGAGCCAGCTCAAAGATCTGCCGGAAATGATTGGCGCTCTGTTGCCAGGCTTGCTCTATACGACGACGTTCGGCTTCCAGTTGCTTGGACTCGGTGATGTCTTCGGCGATCCCTGCCACCCGGTAGACCTTGCCCTCTTTGTCGAGGATGGGAAAGGTGCGTTCTCGCAGCCAGAGGAGGCGGCCATCGGGGCGGCAGAGGCGAAAAACCACATCGGTGGGTTGGCCCTGAAGTTGGGCTTGAAAAATGGCGGGGAACAGCCAGCGATCGTCAGGGTGAATGCGGCGCAT
>NZ_JANSHG010000142.1:0-6503 GCF_047461555.1 Synechococcus sp. WC101 | reverse complement strand
GTCCGCAGTTGTCAGACTCGTGCTTGAGTTAGACAGTTGACTACCTCTAGAAGACATCGCCACAGCCGAGACAGGTGTGAGGACACAGAACAAGGAGAGAAACATGCCCGCGAAACACGCGAACTACTGGAAAACGTTGCTGGCCGGCACCCTGGGTGCAGCAGCAGTCTTGACCCCTGGAGTGGCCTATGCCCAAGCTACTGGGCCCGTCACCTCCATCTCTGAACTTTCTGATGTGCAGCCTACTGACTGGGCTTTCCAAGCACTGCAATCTCTGGTCGAGCGTTACGGCTGTATTGCCGGCTACCCCGACCGCACCTTCCGCGGCAACCGGGCCATGACCCGCTATGAGTTTGCCGCCGGTATGAACGCCTGCTTGGATCGCATCAATGAGTTGATTGCAGCCGGTTTGGCCGACAAAGTCTCCAAGGAAGACTTGGCCACTCTGCAGCGCTTGCAAGAGGAATTTGCTGCTGAGCTGGCAGCCCTGCGCGGGCGGGTGGATGCCCTGGAAGCCGATGTTACTGATTTGAAAGGGAAGGTCTTCAACCCGGTTACCAAGTTGAATGCTCAAGTCATCGCCGCTGTTGTAGGCAGCGCTCTCACGGAAGACAGAGTTGTTAATGGGAGGGTAGTAGCAGAGCAAAACCAAGCCAACATGACTCTTCCCTATCGGGTACGCTTGAACTTCGATGCTTCTTTTGTAGGTCGCGATCGCCTGCGCATTCGTCTCCAAGCTCGCAACGCTGTGACTGAGTTCTTTGAAGGGGATCCCGGCCTTGAGTTTGGCGGTGGTGGCGGTGGCACTTTCACCCTGGCCCAGCTGGTTTATCAATTCCCTGCTTTCGACCGCGCTGCTACTATCTACACAGGCATTACGGGTACGGGAGTGGGGAGCGTTCTGCAGTACAGCACGCCCTTTGATGCCCTGTCGGACTTTGCCGATGCTCCCAACTCTACGGCAGATGTGCCCAGCGGAACCCTATTTGGTTTTCGCTACCGTTTGAGCGACCAGTTTCGTTTAGCCTACGCCTACAGCACCAGGAACGCTCAAGCCTTGGGCAACGGCTTCGGCGACAGCGGTATAACCGGTAGCGACAGTGCCCACGTGGTGGAGCTGGGCTTCCTGCCGAATGAAAATCTAGAGATTTACCTGCAGTTTGCCAGTACCTATCTGCAGCAAGCAAATGACGGCCCCACCTTCCTGGCCACGGGTAAAAGTCTCTTCCGCGGGCCGGTAAGAGGAACGCAGGTCGATGTCTCTGCGCGGGTAAACGCCTTTACAGTCGCAGCCAACTGGGAGCTTAGCCCTCGCATTACCTTGTCTGGCTGGTTTACGGCTGGCAATGTGGATTACAACCTGCCCAATGTGGTACCGGCTGGCACTGTGGATCCGGGTGAGGAAAACTTTAATGGTTTCCTCCTTGGCTTTGTTTTCCCTGACCTCTTTGTGGAGGGTGCCACAGGCGGGATTGTATTTGGGCAGCCAATCGTGACCACAGACAACGACGGAGTGTGGGATACTCGCCCCTTCGTTGTGGACGTCTACTACAGCTTCCCGGTCAACGAGTACATTACTCTAACGCCTGCTGCCTACTTTGTGAGCAACCCCAATGGCGGCAGACCCGGAGACAACGACCCAACCATTGGCGTGGGGGCTTTGCGAGCTGTGTTTACTTTCTAGTTCTTAAAATCCCTGCGCTGACATCCAAGTTGCTAAGTAGGGATCCACTGGGTTGGATCCCTATTTTCTTACATCAGCCCCTCTGGGGGGATGAAAGCCTGGGCTTGACGTCAAGCTTGGGACAAAGCTAGGGATTACAAAAGGCACACTGAGCGGGATCTGCCCAGGGCTCTGCCACAGGCTCGGTGTGGGTGTGGGAACAGCGGGAACAGCCATATACCCAAGCCTTGGCCACGGGGGTGGGAGCGCCACATTGACCGCAGGGCAGTCCAGAGACCGAGCGGATCTGCCAGTAGCCAGGAGTGCCGCAGGCCGGGCACAGGCTTTGGGCTTTGGCGATTAGGTTTTGGGTGGCGGCTGCGATGACTTGGAGCCGGGTTGGGTTGTACAGGGCCCGCATGTCGGTTTCCAGATGCAGGCCACCCTGCCGAGCCAGCAGCTCCCCCACCACCTGCTTCAGGGTTGCTTCGTCTTGGATTCCTTTGTGGATAACCTGGGGCTTTTCTGGCTGGTCGAGGGCGATCAGGGCGTGCTGGGGAAAACCCGCCCTTTGGGCAAAGTCCAGCGCTTCTGCCCAGCTCTGCACCCAGCGATGGCTGAAATTGGTTTGGGTGCTCTCTGCATAGCCGACCAGCTCCAAGGGCTCCGCGCCGGGTTCAAAAACCCTGAGCATGACCCACTCCTGATTCCAAGGGATCCAAGGGATCTGGGGGTGGGGGCCAAAGGATCCCTCGCTGGCCAAAACCAAAGAGGCGGGATGAGCTTGGCGGGCTCTCTCAATTTTCAGGCGTAGGGTGTGGATGGGATCCCCTGGCCGAGGCCGCTCCCGCGAGAAGGTGCCCAGTTGGTCGGTGTCCAGAGGTATCACTTGCACCTGGATCCCCAGGTGGTGGGCCAAGAGAGGGCCGATCACCTGCTCTTTGCGATGCAGGGTTGCCAAGTAGGCAACCCGACCTTTCCAGTGCATAGATCCAGAACTGACCCCGATCCGGCAAACGAAGTCTGCAGCTTTCTTGTTGGGCTCATCGGAGGGCTCAAACTAGGGGGCTGGGTTTTGCCGCCAAGCCCAAGTGGGCGACGGCCTCGGCCAAAGCGGCCTCTCGGCTTTCCACAAACCGCTCCGCCGGCAGGGGCAAACGTAGGCTTTCCAAGCGCTGCCGGATGCGGCCTCTGGCGCCGACGATCCACACCTGTTTGCCGCGATCTAGGGCCTCGCGAATGGCATTTTCCAGGGAGAGGGTCGCCGAAACGCCTAGCATCGGCACATCGGACAAATCCAAGACCAAAGCCTGGCAGGAGGCCACCGCCTGGTGTTGGCGGGAAATGGCCTGGGAAACCCCGAAGATCATGGGCCCGCTCAGGTAAAATAGCAACACCTGACCGCGGCCCTGGCGCAGCAATTCCTTTTCCCGCGGGGTGAGATCTACGGCATCGTCCGCATCGGTAATGGCTTTCACCTCTTCCGCTTGCAGCTCGCTCAGACGCTGAATGGTGAGCAAATTGGCCACAAATACCCCTACCCCCACGGCGGCGATGAGATCCACGAACACCGTCATGAACATCACCCCGTACATAATGGCTGCCCCTTTGAGGGAGAGGCGGTGGGCCCGCTTCAGGAAGCTCCAGTCGAGGATATCCACCCCCACCTTAAAGGCGATCCCCGCCAGCACCGCCATCGGGATCCCTTGGGTGAGGGGAGCGGCAAACAGCACCACCATCAAGAGGATGAGGGCGCGGGTGATGCCCGCCAAGGGCGTACGTCCCCCTGACTGGATATTCACCACCGTGCCCATGGTCGCCCCCGCCCCCGGCAAGCCCCCCAGGAAGCCGGAGACCAGGTTGGCGATCCCCTGCCCGATCAGCTCTTGGTCGGAGTCGTGGCGGGTGCGGGTGAGGTTGTCGGCAATCACCGCCGTCAAGAGGGTGTCGATACAGCCCAGCATGCCCAGCACCACCCCGTCCAACACCAAGCTGGCCAGGGAAGCAAAGGGCAACTGCGGCCATTGCACCTGGGGCAAGCCGGTGGGGATGGGCCCGATGCGCCGCAAATCCCAGTCAGCCATGAACAAGTTGGCCACCAGCGTTCCCAGCACCAGGGCCACCAACTGGGGCGGCACCACTCTTCGCCAAGGCTTGGGATAGCCAAAGAGGATCGCAAGGGTCAGCAGCCCCAACCCCAGTTCCGGGAACTTGAGATTGAGCAGGTAGGTCGGCAGGTTCTGCACCGCCCCGATCACTCCCCCCTGGCTGGCGTGGCCCAAAAGGGGCGGGATCTGCAGCAAAATCATGATCCAGCCGATCCCCGACATAAAGCCGGAGATGACGCTGTAGGGCATAAGGGTGATGTATTTGCCCAGCTTCAGGGATCCAAACAGCACCTGAAACAGGCCCCCCACCATCACCACCGTGAAGGCCGGCCCCAGTCCCTGGTTCGGATAGCTGGCGGTAACCTTGGCAATGACTGCCGTCATCATCACCGTCATCGGCCCGGTGGGCTCGGAGATGAGGGTGGGAGTGCCGCCGAACAGGGCAGCAAAAAAGCCCACACACACCGCCCCATACAAGCCCGCCACCGGCCCGGCACCAGAAGCCACCCCAAAGGCCAGGGCCATCGGCAGCGAGACAATAGCCGTCGTCAGGCCACCGAAGAGATCCCCACGCCAGTTTTCTAGGCTCAGACGCCGACGCCAAGCCAGCACTCCCCCACCTTGCCCCGTCACTTGGCCCAACATGCCCCACTGCCCTCAATGCTATAGGCAGCCTATCATTGAGCGTTACCATAACGCCCCGATTAGAGGATAGATTTTTATCTATAAATGTCTTCAGGGATCCCCTTGGGACAGGGGGCGGCTCCGGGCAACTCCCTCTGCCCCGGCAAAAGGCAATGGTAGACTAGACGCAGGCGCACTTTATTTTAGTTTCCTGGGTTGCCGACCGTTGGCCGGCAATGGCGATTGCTGCTGCGACAGCTTTGTAACCTCGAACCGTGCCCGCGCCCAAGCCGACCGGGATCCCTCACCTCTACCCCCACCCATGAGCGACAACGAATTGACCGCGCGCATCATCTCCACCGACCTGCAGCGGGAGATGGCGCAGTCCTACCTGGAATACGCCATGAGCGTGATTGTCGGGAGGGCTCTGCCGGATGCCCGCGACGGCCTCAAGCCGGTGCATCGCCGCATCCTCTACGCCATGCACGAGCTGGGCCTGACGGCGGATCGCCCTTTTCGCAAGTGCGCCCGCGTCGTGGGGGATGTGATCGGGAAATACCATCCCCACGGGGATCAGGCGGTTTACGAAGCCCTGGTGCGCATGGCCCAGGACTTCTCCATGCGGGAGCGCCTGGTGGACGGGCACGGCAACTTCGGCTCCATCGACAACGACCCGCCGGCGGCCATGCGCTACACCGAGTGCCGCCTCACCGCTTTTGCCCAGGAAGCCCTGCTGCAGGATATCGACGCCAACACCGTCGACTTCATCGACAACTACGACGGATCCCAGCAGGAGCCGCTGGTGCTGCCGGCGCGGATCCCGCAGTTGCTGTTGAACGGTTCTTCTGGCATTGCCGTGGGCATGGCCACCAACATCCCGCCCCACAACCTGGGAGAGCTGGTGGACGGCCTGATCGCCCTCATCCACAACCCCAACCTGACCAGCCTGGAGCTGATGCAGTGGATCCCGGCCCCCGATTTCCCCACCGGCGGGCTGATCATGGGCCAGGAAGGCATCCGCGAAGCCTATACTACCGGGCGCGGCTCCATCACCTTGCGGGGGGTGGCCACGGTGGAGACCATCGAGCAGCGGGGCCGACCGACGCGGGAGGCCATCATCATCACCGAGCTGCCCTACCAAACCAACAAGGCAGCCATGATTGAAAAAATTGCCGAGCTGGTCAACGAGAAAAAACTGGAGGGCATTGCCGACATCCGCGACGAAAGCGACCGCGAGGGCATGCGGGTGGTGATCGAGCTGAAGCGGGATGCTCAGCCTCAGGTGGTGCTCAACAACCTCTACAAGCAAACCCCCCTGCAGAGCAACTTCGGGGTCAACATGCTGGCCATCCTCAACGGCGAGCCGCGCACTCTGACGCTGCGGGACGCACTGCAGGCTTTCTTGGATTTTCGGGCAGAGGTGATCGAGCGGCGCACCCGCTACGAGCTGCAGAAAGCCGAAGAGCGGGATCACCTGTTGCAGGGCTACCTTTTGGCTTTGGGGCAGTTGGATCGGGTGATCGCCCTCATCCGCGGAGCCGCCGATGCCGCCACAGCCCGAGCTGAGTTGCAGGCAACGTTGGGCCTGAGCGAAGCGCAAGCCGATGGCATTTTACAGATGCAACTGCGCCGCCTCACCGCCCTAGAAGCGGAGAAAATCCAGGCCGAACACGAAGACTTGGTGAGGCAAATTGCCGATTTGCGGGATATTTTGGCCCGCCGGGAGCGGGTGATGCAGATCATCAGCGAAGAGCTGCAGCAGCTCAAGAGCCGCTTTGCCAGCCCGCGCCGCTCCCGCCTCTGCCTGGAAGACTGTGAGCTCAAGGTTGCCGATCTGATCGAGAACCGCGAGACGGTCATCTTCCTCACCGAGCAGGGCTACATCAAGCGCATGGACCTTGAAGAGTTCCAGGTGCAGGGGCGGGCCACCCGCGGCAAGGCCGGCGCCCGCATCAAAGACGACGATGCCATCGAGCAGTTTTTTGCCTGTCGCAGCCACGACACTATCCTCTTTTTCACGGATCGGGGGATGGTCTATACCCTGCCCGCCTACGAGATCCCGCAGGGGAGCCGCACCGCCCGCGGCAGCGCCATCGTCCAGTTGCTGC
>NZ_JANSHG010000141.1:0-6567 GCF_047461555.1 Synechococcus sp. WC101 | reverse complement strand
GGGATCCCACTGTGCACAAATTGCTCGGCTATTTGGGTAAGGCGGCGCAGCGGGCGAGAGAGGGCTTTGTCCAGGAGGATCCCAACTCCCAGAAAGCCCAGTAGCAGCCCCCCTCCCCACAGAGCCGCCTGCTGCGTGCTGCTATAGACGGGGGCCAACAGGGTGCTCTCCGGGATCCCGTGTAAGAAATAGAAACCTAGCCCCCCTTCCTCCTGAATGGCCTTTACCTGCACCCAGTGGGGGATCCCGTCCACCTCAAGACGCAGCAGCCCTTGTGAGGCCGCCATCTCCCAGGATCCCACCTGCTCTTGCACAGCCAGCAGCAGCGGTTGAGGAGATGGCTTCTCCGTGCTGGCCACCACCTGGCCCTCCCCATCCAGCAACCAGCTCACCCCCGGATACCCCAAGCTGACCTGCAGATCTTCCAGAAAAGCCTGCAGTTGCTGAGCCGAGAGAGCAGCCACCAGGCTGCCGTAAACCCCGCCCTCCCCATCCGCCAAGGGCAGCGCCGTCAGGACCAGCCGCTCCGGCCCTTGATGGGGAGACTCGACAAAAAAGTTGCTCACCACCCAGGTACGGCGGGCCCCTTCCTGTTGCAGGACTGCGGGAAACCAAGACAGCCGCCGCAGATCCACAAAGCCCAATTGCCGCGTCAAGCCGGTGGGATCCCCGCTTTCTGGATCCCGTTGGCGGCCTTGGACGGATCCCGGCTTCAGGCCCGGCGTGTGGTAAGTCCAGATCGAGCCATCGGCGTGGCGGCGGGCCGTGATAAACCCCCCCTGCTCAGAGACAAAGCCGACATAGCTCAGCTCGGGAAACTGCTGCAACTGGCGGGCAAAATACGCTTCCAAGACTTCCAGATCGGGAGGCTGAGGAGCGGCCAGATTGGGCAACAGCCCCCAGCGCACCGCTCCCTCAGTGAGGGCATTGACCTGCAGGGGGGCCTGCAGATACCGGTGTAGGTTCTCCTCGGCTCGGTGGTTAACCTCACGCTTCAGGTGCTCGGCCAACTGCAGCGCCATCTGCCGCCCGGCTCGCCAGGAGAGGTAGCTCACCCCGCCCGCCCCCCCGGCCACCGCCAACAGCAGCGGCAACAGCAGCGCCACCTGCAAAGGGATCGACCGAGAAGCCAGGGAGGGCAAGCGCATCCGGGAAGCAATCGAGGAAAATAGCATGGGATCCCTAGGCTTGAGGAGGTTCTAGCGCTCGCTGCACAGCGCCGAGGACAACTTCGGCACCCATGGCCAACAGCGCCACCGGGATCGCCCCCACCAGCAGGATGGCGGTGTCGTAGAGGGCAAACCCCAGCGTGATAAAGCTGCCCAGCCCGCCCGCCCCGATAAAGGCCGCCAACGTGGCGCTGGCAACCACCTCGATAGTAGCGGTTTTAACGCCGGCCAAGATTACCGGCAACGCCAAAGGGATCTCCACATAGCGCAGCACCTGGGCAGGGGTCATGCCCATGCCCAAGGCGGCTTCGCGTAGGGCCGGATCCAGGCTGCGGAAGGCCACGTCGGTGCTGATTAAAATGGGGGGCAAGGCCAAGATCGTCAGGGCAATGGCCGCCGAGCGGAAGCCAAGGCCAAAGTAGGGAATGGCCAAAAACAAAATCGCCAAGCTGGGGATCACCCGCAAGCTGCTAAAAGCATTGATCACCACCAGAGAAACCACCTGCGAGCGGGAGCTGCCAAAACCCAGCGGCAGACCCACCAGCAACGCGATCCCCAGCGGCACCGCCACCAGTTGCAGGTGTTGGAGGAAAGCTTGAAGTAGCAGGTCGCTGTTGCTTTGAGCATAGTCCAAGGAGCGGGCCAGGAGGCTCATCGAGAGGTACAGATCTCAGACCAACCCCAGTGTAGAGTTTGCAGCTAGGAAACCCCAAAAATCCTCAGCAAGACTCCGGCACGGACGGAAAACTGCGCTCCCAGCCATAGCGGTCTGGAAGAGCCTCCCCAGCACCTCAAGGTGCCAACTGCGCGATAACAACAGAACCGCAAAATCTAAGATTGAGAACCCCAATCCCTGCCACCGTGCTTTCTGCTCTCTCCGCAAAAGAGGCGGCAGCCAAGGGATCCTAAAATAGGGGGAAAGCTCTCTCCCGGCTCCACCGTGGCACCTCGTGGTTTCAAACCCATTCAGAACCGCTCCGGTAGGGAGAGCCTGGCTCCCTACGTGCGCACCTTGCCCCTGGTGATCGACGCCATGCTGGATCTGGCGCAGGTGCGGGGCGACGATCTCCTCTACGACTTGGGCTGTGGGGATGGCCGCATTCCTATCCGGGCAGCCCAGCGCTGCGGCACGCGGGGCCTGGGGGTGGATATCGACCCAGAGCGCATCCTAGAGGCACAGCAGGCGGCCCAAGCCGCTCAGGTTCAGGATCGGGTCAGTTTTCGGCAGCAGGACTTGCTCACCCTGGATCTCTCGCCAGCGACGGTGGTGACCTGTTATTTGCTGCCCCGCTCCCACCTGCTGATTCGAGACAAGCTGCGCAGCGAGCTCCGGCCTGGCGCCCGCCTGGTCACCCACACTTTCGATATGGGGGATTGGCCGCCCACCGCCACCACCACCGTGTCAGATGTTATCAACACCTACACCATCTATCTCTGGCGGATTTAGCCCCCACTTTTTGCCAGCCCTCTTGACTTGCCTGTTCGCTCCTGGCCTAATTCAACTCAGCCCTCTCTCCCGTTCCCCCTTGAGACGCCGTCTACTTGAGTTCTGGCGCCGCCGCTTCCCCCACAGCCTGCGCACTCAGGTGGCGCTGGTGATTGCCAGCCTTTCCTTTGTCCCCAACTTGGTTTTCATCCTGTCGGTGCAGTGGATCCTCCCCGGCACAGAGCTCAGCCCCGAGGGATCTGTCCTGCTGCTGCTGTGGATCCCTTTGCTAGCAGGGCTATCGGCAGTGGTGGGCTATGTCCTGTCTTCCCTAATCTTGCGGCCCCTCACCTTGCTGGCCCGCGAGCTGGGCCATCTGGAAACCTTAATTAGCCAGCCGGCCCGTTGGAATTTGCTGCTCCGCCCCGGGGATCCCCAAGAGGCTTTGATCCTGCGCCAGGCCTTTGCCCATCTGCTGCGCCAGATCCAGATTGACCAATTGCGGCGGGAAGCCTTTACCGCCACCTTGGTGCATGACCTGAAAACCCCTCTCATTGCCTTTGGGCATTTGCTAAGTGCCCTCAAGCAGGAGCAGCAGTTGCAGCCGGAAGAGCGGCTTGCCCTGCTGGATCGCATCTTGCAGGAGAACCAACGCAATCTGTCCCTGGTGCAGCGGATGGTGGAGGCCCACCGCCTAGAGCGGGGCGAGATCGAGCTACATCCTCGTCTTTGCGATCTGGGATCCCTGGCCCGACGGGTGGCCGAACGCATGGGATCCCTGGCCCGAGAACGGGGGATCGACCTGCGAGTGGAGGGAGAAGGGTGGGCCAATGCCGATGAGGCCGAGCTGGAACGGGCGCTGGTGAACCTGGTGGACAATGCCTTGCGCTACGCCCGCCAGGTGGTGGTGCTGACCATCAGCCCTCGCCAGATCCAGGTGCGGGATGACGGGCCCGGCCTGCCGGCTCCCCTGGAAGAGCTGGCCCAGCCCTACATCGCCCAACCCATTCACATCGCCGGCCAGCACTACCCGACCGGCTCAGGAGGTCTGGGGCTGTACATCGCCAAACGTATCCTGCAAGCCCACGGAGGAGACTTGTGTTTGGTGGAGACGGGATCCCAGGGCACGACCCTAGCGCTGGTGCTGCCCTGATCCCCAACCCCGCCAGGGGAGAAAAGCGCCCAAGGGATCCCCTCTGCTTCGCGTTAGTGGTGTGGAGCGCTTGCAGCTCACTCGACAGGGCGGCCCCGATACATCAATCGATACTTTGCCGGCGGGGGCGCAGCCGTTTGCTCTTGGCGTTCTTCTGTTGCAACGGACGGGGAAGGAGGGGGGCTGTCTTTTTCAGACCACAAACCCAGCTGCTCGAGAACCGCGTGAAGAGCTTCCGTGTCGATGGGAAAAGACCACCTGGCTGCCTTGTAAATTTGCTCGAGGGAGTGGAGAATGTCGTCGGCTTCGGCCAAACCGGGGATCACCTCGGCTGCCCCCTGGTAAATGGCCCAGCGCCGCTCTGCCGGCTCGATGGGGCGACGAGGGTAATGAGTGAGAATCACAGGGATATCCGGAAGCCGGCTCCGACACTCTCGACAAAAGGCATAGGGGTTAAACAGCCCCGTCGTCATATCCACCACCATCAGATCCGGAGAATGAGTTGCCGCCACCTCCACCAGATCTGCCTGAGGAGAAACCAGCACCACTGTATGGCGCTGAGACTCCAGCACCAGCTTCCAGAGCTGGGCTTGCAAAAGCTGACCCTGAGCCACCAGAACGGTCTTGGTCACGGTGAGCAGAGAAACGACTTGCCTTAGTTCACAACTTTGCCTACGGCGCAAGGTAGCATTTCCAATAGAGAAGAAACAGTAACTAGCTATACCGGTAGTGCTGGGCTGACCCAGCCGCTTGGATACGTAAACTACCCGACTCCGACCGCCCCCCCTTCCCCCCCAACCCCCCGTATATGGGGGCAGGGGGGCGGGGGGATTGAGGGGGTACAGTGCGGGGCTCCTGCAGTTTCTAGCTGAAACTCCACCGATCTGCGACAAGTTTTTGGGTACAGCTTGCCCGGCGGCCTCAGCACTTGCCTTGCTCGGTCAAACCACCCTCAGCTTCCTCTTCGGTTTCGGAGGCCAGCTCGGCCTGCAAGGCCTGCCACTCCTCCGGGGAGAGGGAGTGAAGTTTTTCTTGGATTTGCTGCCTCTCGAAAGTGGCCCACTGGGCCTTCAGAGTCATTTCCCTGCTCAACACCCGCTTCAGGTAGCCCGCCGTCCAGCCCAGGCATCCCAGCAGAAACACCACACTCGACACCTGCTGCGCCGCGCCCGTATCTAAGCCGGCCCAAAGCAGCAGCCCGTAGAGAAGTCCTCCCCCCAAGAGCAGGGCTAGGCCAATGCCGAGAACATCCCGTCTGCGCATGGCTGGTAGGTTGCAGAAGGGCGAGCTCTAGAGCGAACGCGGCTTGGGCCGAAACGTCATGAAGGGAGCCACGAGCACCATACCGGGGAAGAAAAACAAAACTAGGAAAAACATCAACACCTTTTCCCAGGCACCGCTGTAGTTCCAGCGCTTGTCCACGTACACCAAAAACAAGAACGGCAGCACCAGCAGGTAGAGAACTGCTAGCGCAGCATAGGTCAAGCCAATGAGCGTCGAGGTAGAGAGCATATCCAGTTGCCTCGAATTAACCTGGGCAAATCCAGTCCAATCGGGGTCATATTACAGCATTGTAATAGTGAATGAACTTGTCGGCTTAGCCGGCTCTTCGCCTCATCGCTATAAACTCGTGCTGATGGCCCCGACAGGGCAGGTGGGGATGCATTGTTCGCACATAACACAGCGATTACGCAGAAACTCCAGTTTCCAGTCGGGAGCGGAAATCTTCAGTGCCTCGGTGGGGCAAACGCCCGTACACAAGCCGCAATCCACGCACAAATCTGGGTCGATCTGAATTTCTTTAGCCCGCTCGGCCACCTCAATGCCCAAAGACTGCACCCACTCCAGCCCCGCCTCCACCTGGTCGATATCTCCCGAGAGCTCCACCACCAGGGTGCCCACTTCGTTAGGGGTTACTCTGGCACGGACGATGTTGGCGGCTACATCGAAGTCTTTCGCCAGACGATAGGTGAGGGGCACATTCACCAAGTGGCGAGGAAAAATCAGGGTCACTCGTTTGCGCACGGATTTGACTTGCGTAGCTGAGGTACGACGACTCTTCCAGTATGCCAAGGCCGACTGCCAAGTTCGGCCATACTGCAAGCAAAAAATCTCCCCTCACCGGCAGAACAGATGGGGTGCTTTCTCGCCTGCCCGCAGGTTGGAAGCTATGAAAGGCGCCCCGCGGCCTGCCACAATAGGGGCAGAGCGTCTTCGATCCCCATGAACTCGGCCCGGCCCCGTCTCAACTCCGAGCACTACCGACAGATATTGGTGCGCGATGGTGAGCGTCGCTTCCGCGAGTGGCACACTGCCTTTCTCAACTACCAGCGGCAGTTTTTGCAAGAGATGAAGCGGCTGCAGCTCCGTTCTTCCTCGAATGGCTAATTTCTTCAGGAATGCCTACGCCCACTACTTTCAACCTGCTGCCGATCTGTTCTGAGCCCGATCCTTCCCTCCGCCAAGAAACTTTGGAATTGTTGGAGTGGCCCCGCCTCTGCCAACACTTGGCCAGCTTTGCCGCCACACCCCTAGGCCGCCGCGCCTGCCTAGAGCTGGATCCCTGGCGGAGCCGCGCCGAGAGCGAGGTCTGTCTTGATCAAACGGAGGAGGCCATCCGGCTGGATTGCAGCCAGCCAGGGGGGATTTCTCTGGACGGGATCCACAACTTGCTGCCGGCCCTGGAACGGGCCGAACGGGGGGGCATTCTGAGCGGGGAAGAGCTGGTGCAGATTGCCACCACCTTGGGGGCTGCTCGCCGCCTTCGCCGACTCATCGATGCTGACGAGCGCCTGCCCCGCCTGCAGGAGTGGGTGAGC
>NZ_JANSHG010000140.1:0-6588 GCF_047461555.1 Synechococcus sp. WC101 | reverse complement strand
CTCTTCCCCCAACACGTCGATGAGGCGCGACAGCCGCAGCTTCAGCGTCCGCTCCAGCGGTGGCCGTTGGTCAAAGGTGGTGAGGCCAACCACCGATCCTCCCGCCAGCTCCAAAATCAACTGCACCGCCCGATCCCGCGCCAGGTCGAGGGTGGCAAAATTAACCCCCCGCTCATAGCGGGCCGAGGCTTCCGTGCGCAGTCCCTGCGAGCGGGCCGAGCGGCGCGTCACCACCGGGTCGAAGAGGGCGGCCTCCAAAAAAATGCTGGTGGTGGCCGAGCTCACTTCTGTCTCTTCTCCCCCCATCACACCTGCTAGGGCTACCGGCTGGCCGCCGGCCACGATGAGATGGCTTTCAGGGTGCAAGGTGCGGGTTTGGCCGTCCAGGGTTTTCAGGGTTTCTCCCGCCTGGGCAAAGCGCACCTCAATAGTGGGCTTCTTCTTGCCCATGACCTGCAGCAGGCGATCCCAATCGAAGGCGTGCAGGGGCTGGCCCCATTCCAGCAAGATCAAGTTGGTAACATCGACAACATTGTTGATGGAGCGCATGCCAGCGGCGGCCAGGCGATGCTTAAGCCAGTCGGGAGAAGGGCCGACCTTCACTCCCTCGATCAACACGCCACTGTAGGCGGGGCAGGCCTTGGCGTCGGCAATGCGCAGGTTGAAGTTGGGGATGGGCTTGGCCTGTAGGGGCTGAACCGGCGGCAGGCGCAGCGGGTTGCGGGTGAGGGCGGCCACCTCGCGGGCGATCCCCACCATGCTCAGAGCATCGGCGCGGTTGGCGGTGGAAGTGAGATCCAACACCACATCGTCCAGGCCTAGCAGCGGGCGGGCGTCAGACCCCAGCGGGTGGGCCTTGAGATCCAAATCAGGCGGAAATTCGTGGATCCCTTCCGAAGCCCTCTCCAGCCCCAGCTCGGCCAAAGAGCAGATCATGCCTTCCGAGAGCACTCCCCGTTTCTCCGCTTTGGCAATGGTCAGGTTCACAGCGGGCAGATGAGTGCCCGGCGTGGCCACAGGAACCAGCAAGCCGGCGCGGGCGTTGGCCGCTCCGCAGACGATGGTGGCCGGTTGCTCAGATCCCAAGTCCACCTGGCAAACGCGCAGCTTGTCAGCATTGGGATGGGGCTCGGCGGCTAGGATCCTGCCCAGCACCACCCCTTCTGCCCAACTGCGGCGATCTTCAATCTCCTCCACCTCAAACCCCACCAGAGTGAGGGCTTCTGCCAATTCTTCCGGGGAAAGCTCAAAGTCCACCAATTCCCGCAGCCACTTCAAGGAAATGCGCATCGCTGAGCCATCGCTGCAAACGCCGCACCCATTATCGCTCACTCCGAGTTCGGGCCAAAGGCAAGCAAGGCGCGCAAACTTCCCCTCGCAGGTAAGATGGTTACGCCGTGCCGAGGTACTGGCATCGAGGCAAGACGGCGCGTCTTTCAGGCTGTGGATGTGGGTATGGGACAACGGCAACTCTTGCGCGGGATCCTGATCGGTCTGGGCCTTCTGGCTGCCCTGGTGGTGTGGGCTATCACCTGGCTGCTCACCCAAAGCCCTCTGGCTTTGTTGCTATCTCGCCCGGCGCTGCCGCCGATTGTGGGCCTAGCTCCCCGTTCCACCCAGGCGCTGTTGCTGCTGGCCGCCCCTCTCGAGGATTTGCAGGCATTTTGGCAAGCGGCAACCCCCGCTTCCCAGCGACGCGCCACTCGTCAGCAGTGGCGGAAGTTTTTCTCCGGCGCAGGCCCGGGCTGGTTGGGAGCCATGCTGGCCGGGGGAGCCCTGGATTTCGAGCGGGAGGTGCAGCCCTGGCTGGGGAAAAGCACCCTCTTGGCCAGCTTGCCGGAGTGGGGCACCTTGGTTGCCTTGGAAACCCGCGACGCGGCGCTTGCCCAATTCGAGCTGAACCTGTTGTGGGAGCGGCAGAGCTTGGCCGGCTTGCCAGTGCAGGTGGATACCTACAAGGGCATTCAGGTGGTGTCCAGCCCGCTTCCGGAGTTGCAGGGGTTCACGGCAGCCCTTTTCGGCGAGCGCTATGTGCTGCTGGCAGAACAGGCTGCTGCCATTCGCGCCGCCATCGATGCGTGGCAGTTGCCGCAGTTGTCGTTGGTGAGCAAGCCGCAGTTTCGGCAGGTGATCCAGCCGCTACAGGAGGCGCATGTGGGTTGGGCTTTCTGGCAAAATCCGGAATCGCCCTCTCCCGACGCTCTGGCGTTGCAGGCAGTGGGGCTGGGGCTGGGGGTCAACTTTCGGGGGTTGGTGGCCGAAACTGCCACCCTTTGGCATACGCCTGCTGAGTTCGCTTTGCCGACGGTAGAAGCTTTTCATCCGCAGGTTATTCGGCATCTGCCCGACGAGACGCTAGCGCTAATTTCCGGACAGAACTGGGCCAACCTTTGGCAGAGCTTGGGGCGGATGCAACCCCTGAGCCTCTTCGGCCTGCGGCTGGATCCCGGCCAATGGCTGCAGCAGTTGCAATTGCAGGTGGAGCTGGACTGGCAGCACTTGTTGCCGGAAAGGGGAGAGTTCGCCCTTGCCTTTTTGCCCACGGATGGGGAACTGGCCTGGCTGTGGGTTGGCAAGAGGCCGGATGCGCCAACGCTGGATGAGCGGGCAATCGCCCAGGGCTGGCAGGTGGTGTCGATTGCAACTAAGCATGGCACCGCCACTGTCTGGAGCAAGCCGGCGGCCCAGCCGCAACCCCAGCCAAGCCACTCCACGCCGCGAGAAGACATCCCCCTCTTGGCCGGTGGGCTGCTGCAGGTCAGCGGCAGGGGAGGCTCTCCCCGGGTGCAGGCGGCAGAGGCTCTTCCCCAAGCCCTGCCCGCCATCCCGGAAGCATCGCCTCTCTCGGCCCAGGTGTACCACACCGACCGGGAAGGCTACTCCTACCTGGCTTCTTCTTTGGCGGCTTTGGAAGCGGCCCTGGCGGATCCTCCCTTGAGCGCCAGCCGCGCCTGGCGCAGCCTGGTGGCCCCCCTGCCCCACCGCAACCTGGGCTATGGGTACGGATCCCTGGGGGTTCTACCGGAAACTTGGCTGCCCCAACTGCAGGGATCCCGCTGGTCGTCCACGCGCCTGGCCTTCGCCACCACTGCCCTGACGCTGTCCGAGGCTCCCTATCCGGATCGGGGGCACTGGCTCCTCCAGAGGGGCAAGCTATTTTGGCAGTGGTACTGAGTGGAGCCCGTCAAACTATCCAGGGATCCCGGCAGCCGGGGTGAATGTACTTGCCCAAGTAGAGCTGGTTGCCCGTCTCGTTCCACTGCACAAAGTCGAAAATTTGGGTGAGCAGGAGCATTCCCCGCCCTGACTCTTCCGTTTCCAGGATGCCGCAGCGGCAGCGGTTTAGCTCCTCCTGGGGACGAAAGCCGGATCCCTGATCCCGCACCAGCCACTGATAAAACGGCTCGGAGCTGGCGTATTCGACGATCACCCTCTTGTTGGGATCCAGGCCATTGCCGTGGCGAACGGCATTGATGATCGCCTCTTGCAGGCCCAAACGCACCTCCGCCCTCCAGGGGGGGGGAACTTTGGCAATCAACAAATCCAGAACCGGCTGGGTATAGAGGGTGGAGGGAAAGCTGATAACGCTCCAGGAGCAGTGGGCTGGCTTGAGGGAGAGGGCAATCACAGGGGCAGTCGGGGGCACAACGCTCTTTTTCCATCCTAGCCAATCCCCGTTGGCCTCAGCCCGGTCGGGCCAGATTCCGGCAGGGATCCTTTTTGGCGTACCATCTTGAGTGGTAAAGCTCTTCGCGGTTACCCTGATCGACTATGGTGATCAAAGTTGGGGATAAGGTTAGGGTGCGCTCTATTCAGGATCGCGGACAAGAAGAGGTGAGCGCGCTGGTGGGCAAGGAGGCTGTGGTGCTGGCACGGCGGGTGGTCGATGGCAGTGGCATCGGCTACATTTTGGAATTTCCCGATCGCTCCCGGCACTGGTTTTTCGAGAGCGAGCTGGAAGTGGTCGATTCCGGCCACGCCAAGGATGAGCCGAGTTGAGCAGTCTGGCTACCGGCTAGACAGTGGATTAGTGGCAGTTGCGGTGTCGGATCCTCTCTGCGTGTAAGTTGCCGCAAGGTGGCCGCCCCAGCTCTCAGTTTCCTCAAGCCTACATTTCAGCTTCAGGTAGCCGGCCGGGGAGATGCCGTTCTCTTTTCCGATGGAGTTCTCGCCATATCAGGTTGGGAGCATCAAGCTCAGGGCCGCTGTTGTCCCGTTGCCGTTGTCTGGATAAGTGGTCGTGGCTTCTCTTCCCCATTTGAATCGTCGTTTGCTGGCCCGCCAGATGGCCGCCCAGGTGGATGGCCTGACCGTCAAAATGGCTGCCGCTGCTCTGGAGGCAATGCTAGACAGCATCAGCCAATGTCTGGCGGAAGGAGGATCGGTGCGGCTGGCGCGCTTTGGCACCTTCTCGTTGCGCTACCGCCCGGCCCGGCAAACCTATCACCCGCGCACCAAGGCCCCCATCCACATCCCCGCTGCCCAGGTGCCCCATTTCGTCCCCAGCCCGGAACTGGGGCGACCCAGGAGGGATCCCCAAGAAGAAGCGGAAGCGCTGGCATCCGTCTAGAATGGCCGTTTTGCTCTGGTTTCGCACCGATTTGCGCCTGCTAGATCACCAGCCGCTGACGCGGGCTTGCCAGCAGGGATCTCTCCTCATTCCCCTCTATTGCCTAGATCCGCGCCACTTTGGACAGACGGCCTTTGGCTTTCCCAAGACCGGCTCTTTCCGCGCCCAGTTCCTGCTGGAGAGCCTGGCCGACCTGCGGCAGCAGCTCCGGGCCCGCGGCTCTGACCTAGTCATTCGCCAAGGCCAGCCGGAGCAGGTGATCCCGGCCCTGGCGCGGGAGTGGGGGGTGGAGGCCGTCTATGCCCACGAAGAGGTGGGCACCGAGGAGGAGGCGGTTGCTGAGGCCCTGCAGCAAGCGCTGCAGCCCTTGGGGATCCGGCTCCATCTGGACTGGGGTCACACCCTCTACCACCCCGAAGATCTCCCCTTTGCCCTGGCAGACCTGCCGGAGGTGTTTACCCGCTTTCGCCAGCAGGTGGAAGCCAAGGCCGAGGTTCGCGCTCCCCTGCCCATCCCTTCCCTGCCGCCCCTGCCGCCGGGGCTAGATCCTGGCCCCCTGCCCACCCTGGCGGCGCTGGGGTTGAGCTTGCCGCCGCCGGATCCCCGCGCCCGCTTTGTCTATGCCGGCGGCAGCACCGCCGCCCAGGCCCGCCTGCAGACCTATATCTGGGATCTGGACCGGCTGCGCGTCTACAAAGAAACCCGCAACGGCATGCTGGATCCCAACGACAGCTCGCGCCTTTCTGCCTGGTTGGCGTTGGGCTGCATCTCCCCTCGCGTTGTCTACGCCGAAGTCAAGCGCTACGAGGAGGAGCGGGTGCGCAACGAATCCACCTACTGGCTGGTGTTTGAGCTGCTGTGGCGGGACTACTTTCGCTTCATCTTGGCCAAGCATGGGGCCAAGCTGTTTCGCCCCGCAGGGATCCAGGGGATCCCCATCCCTTGGCAGCAGGACGGGGATCGCTTCCAGGCTTGGTGCCGCGGCGAGACCGGCTACCCCCTGGTGGACGCCAACATGCGGGAGCTGGCAGCCACCGGCTTCATGTCCAACCGCGGGCGGCAGAATGTGGCCAGCTTCCTCACCAAAAACCTGGGGATCGACTGGCGTCTGGGGGCGGAATGGTTTGAATCGCTGCTGATTGACTACGACGTGGCCAGCAACTACGGCAACTGGAACTACACCGCCGGCGTAGGGAACGATGCCCGCGGCTTCCGCTACTTCCACATTCCCAAGCAATCCCGCGACTACGATCCCCAGGGCCACTACCTGCGCCACTGGCTGCCGGAACTGGCCGGGATCCCCGGGGACAAGATCCACGAGCCCTATCGCCTCAGCGCCGCCGAGCAAAAGCAGTTTGGCGTGCGGCTAGGGGTGGACTATCCCCGCCCTGTGGTGGATCTGGAAAAGTCCCTGCAGGCCAGTCGGCGGGCTTACGAAGCGGCCCTGGCCCGCTACCGCCGCGGCTAGGGGGATCCCCTGGAAACGGGAGTAGCGGGCGGGGGGAGGAGGCGGCTAAGACGGCGCAGGCCAGGCAAACCTGCATCCACCACCACCACGCTGCCATCTGGCAAAACGAGCAAATCGCCGGGCTGTTCAAACCGAGCCACAGAAGCAGGGCCATCCTGCCAGCCTGGCTCATCCTGTCCGGCCAAGGTGGAAACCTGTCCATTGGGCTGCAGGCGCCGCAAGCGATGGTTGTCTCGGTCGGCTAGCCAGAGGATCCCCGACCTATCGAAGGCCAGACCTGCAAGAGTTTGAAAACGGGCTTCCGCCAAGGGGCCATCGCGGTAGCCTGCTTCCGCCCGCGAGAGGGTGGTCAGTTGCCCGTCGGCAGAGAGCCGGCGCAGGCGATGCCGGTCTGCAATCCAGAGATTCCCTTCCCTGTCCACCGCTAGGGCCGTGGGTTGCAAGAGCTGAGCTTGGTCTGCCGGCCCATCGGCGGATCCCGGCTGGCCGGTGCCAGCCGCTGTGGTGACCTCGCCAGCGGGGCTGATGCGGCGGATGCGACGATCGGCGC
>NZ_JANSHG010000139.1:0-6655 GCF_047461555.1 Synechococcus sp. WC101 | reverse complement strand
GAACCCCTTCGTCTCACCGCCTATCCCCCATCCCGCCAAGCTGCGCTGTGGCGGGAGTACCCCGGAGGTTCTGATGGACAACCTCCTAAAGTCTCTGGGTCTTTGGGGGATCCTTAGAAAGCAGCTAGCGGATGGTTAACAGCTTGGTTTCGTCGGGAAAGGTGGCCTCTACTTGAATTTCCGGGATCCCTGGCATCACGTCCTCTCGGATCAGCCACGTCAGACCTTCGCTCATCACCTGAGCAACGGTTTTCCCTTCCCGCGCCCCTCCAAGATAGCTGCGCTCAGGTAGGTCACCGCCTTGGGGTAATTGAGTTGGAGGCCCCACTGCCGCCGATCCCGAGCTAGCTGGACGGCCAGGTAGAGCAACCTCCTGGGGGGACAAGTACATGGAGCGACCTCGAAAGATACAAAACGATACAGAACAGGCAGCAGCAGGCTCACTTAGCCTAGAGTTGACTTAACACTTTAGTACCCCCTTTGGGCAAAAATAAGGATGCAGAGGCTACAGGGAGCTCCGCTTTTCTCGCCAAACCAAGAGCCTCCACCTCTTTCCACCTCTGCTGTTGCAATTTTCCGCGCCTGCAACCCAAGATGAAAGGGTAACAATAAAGTTAAAGAGAGAAGTAAAAGTTTATCTGATCCTCATTTAGCCCTAGCTTGGTTGACCTGAGATCCATTGGCTAATTCCCCTTAGCAGGTGTTGATTGGGTTCTTTTGAGCAGCCATGAAACTCGAACTGACTCCTAGACAACGGAAGATCCTGTGGGCAACGGTGCGCAGGTATATTGCCACGGCAGAACCTGTCGGCTCCAAAACCTTGGCCCAGTCCTACAACCTCGGAGTCAGCACGGCTACCATTCGCAACGACTTGGCCACGCTGGAGCAGGTTGGGTTGCTGTTCCAGCCCCACACCTCTGCCGGTCGGATCCCTTCTGACTTTGGCTATCGGGTCTATGTGAACGATCTGTTGAGCTCCGCCAACATGGATGGGATCCCGAACGATGCTCCCCAGCCGGAGCCCCATCCTGCGCTGCAGCAGTTGCTGGATCAGCTCAACCGTGAGCTGGGGGACGACCTCGATAGCTTCCTACAGAGGGTGGCACAGCTTTTGGCCCACTTGAGCGGTTGCATCGCCCTCATCACCCCTCCCCAGGGGCCGGTGGTAGCCGTTCACCACGTGCAGTTGTTGTCGGTGGGGCCGGGGCGGGTAATGGTGCTGGTGGTTACGGATTCCTATCAAACCCACTCGGCCTTGGTCAGCCCACCGGATTGGCCTGACGATCGGCGCGAGGATCTGGAAGATGAACTGCAGCTACTGAGCAACTTCCTCACCCTGAAATTGCGGGGCAAGACTTTTGCCGAGCTGCAGGATCTGAGCTGGTTGAAGCTGGATGAGGAGTTTCGCGCTTACAGCCATTGGCTGCAGCAACTGCTGCGCTCGGTAGTCCAACGCTACCTGCGGCCCTCTCTAGGACAGGTGTTCAGCGCGGGCATGACGGAGCTGATGCGGCAGCCGGAGTTTTCCCAGGCTCAGCGGATGCAGGCGGTGGCCCAGTTGCTCGAAGAGGGATCCGAGCAGCTGCAGGGGATGATCGGGCTCTATTCCACGCCAGGTTGCCTGTTCACGAGCGAAGCGGCTCTCTCGGCCCCGTCGGCCAGGGAGAAGGCATCCTCCAGCACCGCAGATCAGGATCCATCCCACAACGTTCCCGTGATCATCTACATTGGCAGCGAGAACCCGCTGGAATCGCTGCACCACTGCACGGTCATCGCCTCAGTTTATCGCCGCCGCTCGGCGCCGCTGGGGACGGTCACCTTGCTGGGGCCGACTCGCATGGCCTACGAGCGGAGCATTGCGGCTGTGCAGACGGTGGCCTCGCATCTCACTCGGGCCCTTGCCTGAGGGATCCCAGGTCTGGGTTGCCCCCGAGCAATAGCCAACTGTGGCCAGGCTTTCTCCTCTTCACTTGCGGGTTCAGTGTGCCATTCGCGAGCGGCAACTGCTTCGCCCCGGCCAGCGGCTGCTGGTAGCTTTTTCCGGCGGACAAGATTCTTTTTCCCTGCTCCAGATCTTGCGGGATTTGCAGCCGCGCTGGCGGTGGCAGATCTTTGTTTTGCACTGCGATCACCGTTGGTCAGCCGATGAGACGGCGTGTGCCCAGTTTTTGCAGGGATGGCTGCAACAGCAGGGCCTGCCCCACGCCGTTGAGACTGCCGATCCCATCCGCTGGGATGAGGCGGGGGCCAGGGCTTGGCGCTACCAGCAACTGGACAAATGGGCGCGCACCTGGAGCTGCGAGGCGGTGGCCACGGGGCACACGGCCAGCGACCGGGCGGAGACGTTTTTGTGGAACCTGCTGCGGGGCACGGGGGCTGCCGGCCTGGTCAGCCTAGATTGGCAACGGCGTTTGGACGAGCGGGATCCCACCTCCGCTTGGTTGGTGCGTCCCCTGCTGGGCCTTTCCCGCTGGGAAACGGAAGAGTTCTGCCGACAATACCAGTTGCCGGTCTGGCCGGATCGCAGCAACCAGGATTTGGCTCATGGCCGCAACCGCCTTCGCCTAGAGGTGATGCCCTATCTCAAGCAGCACTTTAACCCGCAACTGGAAGCGGCTTTGAATCGGGCGGCCACGCTGTTGCAGGCAGAGCATGAGCTGGTGGTGGCGCAAGCCGCCCAACTATGGTTGCAGGTGTACGAGCCGGCTTTGCCGGGGCTGCGACGGGATCCCTTGCGGGCTGCGCCCCTGGCTCTGCAGCGGCAGGTGATGTTCCAATTCTTGTCGCTGCTGCTGCCCCATCACCCGACTTTTGAGCAGGTGGAAGCCGGGATCCGGCTCCTGAAAGCAGGCCGCCGCAGCCGCAGCCCCGACTACCCAGGGGGTGGCTGGTTGGAGGTGAGGGGAGATTGCGTGGTCTGGGTTGCTGCTTCTCAGCCCGCCAGTTTTGTCCCCTAGGCCGGGATCGGCATGCCCACAAAAGCTCTTGGGCAAAGTTGTGGCTGCCCTATTTAGGTCCACTCCGGTCTTAACCAGAAGAAGCCGGCCAAGGGTGAACCCGGCCCGTTTGCGGCTGAAGGGCAACCTGGGGAGATGGGCACCCCTGGCAACCCAGAGCAAGGGGGAGTAGGTCAATCCGGCAACCGGCCAAACCTGACGCCGGGGTAGTAGTAGGCCAAGATTTGGCGGTAAGTCCAGCCCCGGCGGGCCAATTCTTGGGCGCCCCACTGGCTCATGCCGATGCCATGCCCGTACTTGGGATAGGGGCTAAAATCCGGCAGGCTTTTTAGGTAAGGGATCCCGCTCACCCCGACGGTTTGGCTGCCGGCGCTGGCGCTATACATGGCATTCACGAATTGCCCCCCATACACCATGACGATGCCGCGGGTGGCGTGTGTTGCTGCTAGGGCGGCTGCCGAGCGCTGCGACAGACCCCGATACACCTGGGAGCGGGTGTCGCTAAACACGTCAAACCAGCCGCGGGAATTGCGGTGGTGAAGAACATAGGTGCGGGCTGCCACCGCCTGGGCCTTGAGGGCCTCGGGCAGAAAGCGGGATCCCATCTCGGCTTCCACCACGCCGGCCACGTAGTCTTCCAGATCCACGTAATTGATGGCCAGCAAGCGGTTGTAGCCGGTCAGGAGCACTTTGCCAGAATACCAGCGGCCATCCACCGCCACCAGGCCACCCGCTTGCGGCTCGATGAACAACACCGGGCTGACCACCCCCTGCAGGCGCACCCCCTGAGGGCCGGGCTGGGCCAGAAACCCTTGCATGGGGGGCAACTCGGCCAGCACCTCTTGGCGGCTATTGGTCAGTTGGGCAGGGAGAGAAACCCCCACCACCAAAGGGGCGGTGGCATCGGCCAAGGCCACCCGCACCGTTACCCCCCAAGCGCTCTCGATCCATCCCCCTAAGGCGCCCACCAGCAGGGATCCCAGGAGGGCAAGCCAACCCCGTGCTCCCATCTGCCCAGAGTTCTTTTTTGTACAGCAACCCCAGCCTAGGATAGGGCAAATCGGACTTGGGGACAAAAATCAGGGTGCCTAGAGGGCAGGACGGGATCCCGTTGGCAGGGGAGGGGACGGCTGGGGCTGTTCCGAAGGGACAGGATCTGGCTGTCGAAACCGATCGGTTTCCAGGCCCAAGGCAAAGCGCAGGGAGGATCCCGGTCGCCCGTTGGAGAAGCAGAGAAAAGAGCCCAAGGAAGCCAACGCCAGAAGGGCGGCGTAGCCAAACATGGCCCGATACCCGAACCCCCCCGCCAGCGTGCCCAGGATCGGCCCCGCCAGCCCAATGCCCAAGTCAAAGCCACACATCACCAAGCTAAACAGGCGACCGCGCTCCGCCGGCTCAGAGCGATCCGCCACCAGGGCGGAGATCAGCGGGATCAAGGTGCCAAAACCCGACCCCACCACGATCCCGGCGGCGAGAAAAGCCGCAGCGCTGTCGGCAACCCTCAGGATCCCCATCGCCAGAGCATAGGTGGCCAGGCTGAGCGAGATGAACGGCCCCCGCCCGTAGCGGTCGGAAGCGCGACCAGCCAGCAGGCGCACGCCGAAGCTGGACAGGGCCACCGCCGTATAAAAAAGACCTGGATTCAGGGGAACTCCGGCCTCTTGGATCAACAGAGCCACAAACGTGGTCTGGGTGCCAAAGGCCAGGCCAACCAACAACATGACCCCAGCGAGAGAGCACACCTTCGGGCTGAGCACAAGGCCCCAAAACGCCCCATCCGAGGGCAGGGATCCCCAATCCCCACGGCGCTGCTCTCGAACCAATTGGGTACAGAAAAAGCCCACCAACCCCAGCAAAGCGGCGAAGAGAAACAGAGGGCCATAACCGGCCAGCTCCTGCAAAAAACCGCCCAAAGCAGGGCCGATGGCTACACCCATGGGATTGACCAAGCTCATGTAGCCCAAGATCTCGCCGCGTTTTTCTTCCGGGGCAAAATCCGCCACCAAAGTAACGTAGGCGGTGGCAAAAGCGGCGATGCTGATCCCATGAAAGGCCCGTACCAGCGCTATCCACGGGATCCAATCCCAAAGCCAGTACCCCAAAGGCGCCATCCCCGCCGCGCCCATGCCGATGAGCAACACAATGCGCCGACTGTGGCCATCCGCCAGCCGCCCCAGCCAAGGACGAAAAGCCAGCAGCCCAATCGAGAAGGCCCCCATCACCAAGCCCACCTCTTGGCTGGTGCCGCCCACATCCCGGACGTAGAGCGGCAGCGTGGGCAACAGCGCAGACAGACTGGCCCAAAAGAGCAGCCCGGCCACGAACAAAATGCCCAAGTTGCGCCGCTGTGCTGGCTGTAGCCGCCCAAATGCCCTCACGCCCACTCCTGATGAAACTCTTACAACCATGCCGAGGAGCAAAGCCGTCTCCACGGCATCCCCGAACAGAAGTATTACGAAATGTATATTTGGGTGGTGACTTTTTGGATCTTAACCTCTTGTCTGGAGCTGCGCAGGAGGGCAGACGTTAGCCTGGAAATGGCCTTTTTGTACGCTGGCCTATGGCGGAACGGTCGGATCCCTTGACTCGCGGTTTAGTTGCCCTGATTCGAGGCTACCAGGTGGCCATCTCCCCTCTGCTACCGCCTGCCTGCCGCTACTACCCCACCTGCTCCCAGTACACCCTGGAAGCCGTGCGGCGCTACGGTGCCATCCGAGGCGGTTGGCTGGGGATCCGCCGCCTCTGCCGCTGCCACCCTTGGCACCCGGGAGGCTACGACCCGGTGCCCGACTTGCCGGGATCCGCACCCGAGGAAAACGGTCGCCCCAGCCCAGATGGCCAACATTCTGGATCTGGGGGTTGAAGAGTTGCAGCTTTTAACCGCCGCTATCGGTAGCAGGCCACCGCCTCGATTTCCACCAAGGCATTCAAGGGCAGGCCAGCCACCTGCACGCAAGAGCGGGCCGGTGCCGGATCGGCGGCAAAAAACTCTCGATAAACCGCGTTCATGGCGGCAAAGTCTTTCATATCCGCCAAAAAAACGGTGGTCTTCACCACATTGGCCAAGCTTGTTCCCCCTGCTTCCAGCACGGCTTTCAGGTTCAGCAGCGCCTGCCGAGTTTGCGAGGCAACATCTTCCCCCGCCAGCTTGCCGGTTTTGGGATCCAGGCCCACCTGTCCGGCGGCGAATAGAAATGGCCCCGCAGCGGCAATGCCCTGGCTGTAAGGGCCGACAGGGGCAGGAGCAGCCTCGGTTCGCACCTCCTGCGGCCCTGCCTCAGCTCGAGTGGGGTGGTTAGGCTCAGAACTGACCGGCTTCCTCTGCTCCATGGGGATCGGCGGAACTCTGCAGCTAAGCTACCACAGGGGGATCCCGCAAAAAACAAGCCGGCAACGGCAAGATCAACTTGTCGACAAAAAGCAGTGCCTATGCCCTTGATCAAGTTGCAAACGCCTCTAAAGCCGGAACCTGCCGCTGTAGAGGCGCTGCTCAAGTCGCTCTCTGCTGCTCTGGCCAAACAGGTGGGCAAGCTGGAAGCCTACGTGATGACCGCCTTTGAAGGAGGGATCCCGATGACCTTTGCCGGCAGTGGGGATCCCTGCTGCTATGTGGAGATCAAGATTGACACTCCCACCGCCTAAAGGCGGGGGATTCTTACGCAGTCCACAAAAGAACCCGTAACGGCGTTGTCAAAGCG
>NZ_JANSHG010000138.1:0-6681 GCF_047461555.1 Synechococcus sp. WC101 | reverse complement strand
TCCAAAGAATGAGTCGGCATTCCTTTCTCTCCTTCCTCTTGAATACCTGTACCCTATTTTAAATTAAAAGGCTGTAACTTTGCATTTTTCTCTCGTATTCTTCCATTCTCTCTTCATAAGTCCAGGATTCGTATAAGAAGCGGGCTAAGGTGGCCACACCAGCCATCCCTGCCAAGATTAGAAAGAATGGAGCCTCAGCAATAATCAGCGCAATTAGGGCAACGACTCCAGCTCCAGTTGACAGGGCAGCCTGGAGCTTGTCCATCACACGGGTTGGGAGCTCTGGTAGTTGCGGCTTGACTGGTCGAGGGGGTAGTTGAGGTGGCTCAGGTTCTCTGGGGCGAGGGGGCAGTTCTGGCCCGCTCAGTTGCAGGCTGATGGGGGTGGGAAGAACTATATAGGGATAGCAGTCACTCCGCTCATATTTGAGGATTGGGTGGGGCTTCCAGCTCGGCGTGTGCATTGCGCTCTACTTGATCTGGCGGTTGCCCTGTAATATGCCAGAGGCCACTTTTCCAGTCAATTCTCCCTGGGCCTGTAGAGCTGCAGCTTGTTGTCCTTTTGCACCACCACCCGCTTCCAGCCTGCCTCTGTCCGGTAGATGAAGCTGATGTTTCGGGGCTCCGGGTTGTGCCCCGCTGGCAGCGGTTTGCCCTGGGCCCTGGCCCTCAGTCGGTCGGCTACGTCGAAGAGATAGCCAACCTCTAGATAGGCGTAGAAGGGCCTATCTAGGAGTAGGGGCGTGGTAGGGGGCTAGATCCGCCGAACAGCATTGTGGGTTACTCAATAAAGCAACGGAAAAGCAACGGAGAGGGTGGGATTCGAACCGACGGTGGCGTGAACCACGGCAGTTTTCAAGACTGCTTCCTTAAACCGCTCGGACACCTCTCCAATTCTCTGGGATCCCCAAACCCTATTTATGCTACGCAATTGGCTTCAGGCTGTGGAATTGTACTCCGCACCGAGTAGCGCGATGGGCGAGAAAGCAGACCCTGCCATAGTTTAGCATAGCAACGCTCGCCTTGGCCCAGGCCGCCCCAGCAGGGATCCCTCAGTCTGCAACTGCTGCTATGCTACGGGACAGGTTAGCGGATCCCTTGTCGCTATGCCCTCGCGTCGTTCCAAGTCGGTTTCAGATTCCAGGCCAGAGATAGGAGGGGGGCGTCTTTTAGCCCTGAAAAATCAGATCGAGGCAATCCTCTACCTGAAGGGACAGCCGTTGGCCCTATCGACGCTGGCCCAGTTGGCCCACTGCAGCCGCGAGGAGGCCTACGATGCGCTGTTGGAGCTGATGGAAGACTACGCCCACCGCGATTCTGCCCTAGAGGTGCTGCAGGTGGAGGAGGGGTTTGCTCTGCAGTTGCGGGAGCCTTTTCTGGAGCTGGCCAACCAGCTCTTGCCCCCTGAAATCGGGGTGGGCGCCACCCGTACCTTGGCAACCATCGTTCTACGTGGCCCCCTCTCGCAAGCTGACTTGGTGGAGTTGCGCGGTCAGGGCGCTTACCAACACGTGGCAGAGCTGGTGGAAAAGGGCTTTGTGACCCGCTATCGCAAAGAAGGCAGCCGCTCCCCCTGGTTGCGGGTGACGGATAAGTTCCATCGCTACTTTACAGTGGAGAGGCTGGCCGAAACAGCAGCAGCTTCCTTCCCCGAAGCCTAAACTTGCCGCCCAACTCGATCCCAACCCCACCGGCGATCGTTCTCTCCCAGAAGAGGAGGTTTCGCCTAGGCCAGCGCAGCGCCCTCCGAAACCGTCTTAGGCGGGTTTAAAGAACCATAAAGTCAAGGATCCCCTCGGCGGGGATCCAGAGAAAGGAATCACGGCTTCGGCGGAGAAGGGATCCCTTCCTGCCAAGGGGGGTGGACTTACTTATTGGGCTGAGGGGTGAGCCGCAGGTAGGGCTTGAGCTCCTTGTAACCTTTCGGGAACTTTTCTTTTAGCACTTCAGGATCCTGCAGCGAAGGCGGGATAATGACGTCGTCGCCATCTTTCCAGTCGGCAGGGGTGACGACGCTGTACTTATCCGTCAACTGCAGAGCGTCGATGGCCCGCAAAAGCTCGTCGAAGTTGCGGCCCGTGCTGGCCGGATACGTAAGGATGAGGCGGATTTTCTTGTTGGGATCGATAACGAAAACCGAGCGCACCGTCAAGGGCAGCCCTTCTTGGTTAAGGTTGGTTTGATCCAACATGCCGTAGAGCTGCGAGACCTTGCGGTCTACATCTGCCAAGATGGGGTAGTTCACGATAGCGTTCTGGGTTTCCTCGATGTCTTTCACCCAGCCCAGGTGGGAGTCCACATCGTCCACGCTGAGGGCCAGCACCTTCACCCCCCGCTTTTCAAATTCGGGCATCAGCTTGGCAACGGTGCCCAGTTCGGTGGTGCAGACCGGCGTGTAGTCGGCAGGGTGGGAAAACAACACTACCCAGCTATCCCCGGCCCAGGAGTAGAAGTCAATTTCGCCGTGGGTGGACTTTTGCGTAAAATTGGGAGCTGTATCGCCAAGTCGGAGAGCCATACGCTCTTTCTCCTCAGTAAAGAGTTCAGTCCGGTGAGGCCGGGATCCGGATCCTTGCCATCGATCGATCTACAGTCTATTCTGCCACAAAAACTCCACTTTTCCGAGCGGATTTTAGGATATTTTAAGGTGTTGCCAACTTGCCGGCTAGGGGGAGTGCCCTTTCCCGACGTAAACGATTGTTGCGGGGGAATTAATATTCTGTAAGTTCTTTACAGGCTGCAACGGCGACGTGCTAAGGGTATTGTAGGTAACAGAATCTAGCTTCTCGGGCGAGGCCGTGGGATCGATGGGAAGTGCAGAAACAGCTACAACTTGCAGCTTGGCCACCCTGTGGGCCCAAAAATATGTAGACAAGCTGCGGGCGCAGGCGGCCTTGGGCGAGCTGCCGGGCGCCCAACTGGCCGACAAAGTGAAGGGATCCCTGCGCTTTGCCAGCTCCCAGGCCTGGGCCAAGACAGAGCGGCTCTTGGCTGCTGAAATACCCAAGCAGCGGCTGGATCCGGACTTGATCGATCCCTGGCAAATTGCCGAGGATTCTCGGGATTTATTTGAGGCGGCAGCGGAAAGTTGTGGGGAGGGCCTCTCGCCGGCTCGCTTTTCGGTGCAGATCGCGCCGCTCTGTAGCCGGCTGAGGGCCCGCTACAGCGAACGGGATCCGCGGGTGCTGGGCTTTTTAAGTATGCAATTCCACTACACGGGGCAAATGGTCTTGCAAGCCCTATCCCCTCAAGAGCGCGGCCTCTTCCACCCCTACTTGAAGGTCATGGACGACCACCTCTACATGCCCCTCCAGAGGATGTACGAGGGTGCCGCCGCCCATACAGGCGATACCTTTTCCGCCCCCCTGGCTGCCGTGCAAGAGCTCTTGCCTCTGGTTACCAGCGTGGCAGAGTCCATCTGTGCTGAGGTGGCGCAGCGTTTCCCAGGCTATCGCTGCGAAAGCGGCCCCTTGACGGATCTGGAGGTGCGGATTTCCAGCATCCGCGATGTGGAGATGTTCCAGGTGTACTTGGGCCTCTGCGTCCTGGAAGGCAGTGTGGCGGCTGTCCAACAAGAGCTGTTTCCCCTGTGTGTGATGCTCTACCCTCCTTTGAAGGTGGAGTGGAAGCTGGTGCGGCAGATGCTGGAGCTTTTGGATGAGGCGCTGCGCTTTCAGCTCACCCCGGCCAGCTACACCGTCCTGCTGCCTTATCTGCGAGCCGTGCAGAGCATGTTCTCGCTGGAGGTTTTCCCCGAAAGCGACCCCATCTGGAGCCATCATCCTGACGTGATGCGCTTTATGGGAACGGCGCAGAACCTGTTGCAAGAACTGATGGGTCAAGGAGCTATCTGAAAACCCGCCGGCAGCCCCATTCCCATCCCACTTCTTTACTAAGAGAGGACTAAGAGAGGTTGGTGAGGGCACCCTGCTGCTTCGAGCTCAGGTAGAGCAACTGCGTTGGGTAGGCAAATTCGATTCCCTGTTCCTGAAAAGTTCGCTTCAGAGCCAAGTTGATGCGCTCCTGCACATCCATGTAGAGGTTGTAGTCTGGGCTGAGCACGTAGTAAACCACTTCGTAATTGAGGCTGAAATCTCCGTAGGCGGCGAAGTGGGCGCGGTCAAATTGGGCGTTGGGCTCGGCTTCGATAATTTGTCTCACCAAGGTTGGAATGGCCTGCAGCTTTTCGGGGGGAGTTTCGTAAACAACGCCAAAGCCAAAAACCACCCGCCGCCGCTGCATACGTTTGTAGTTGCGAATTCGGGATCCGGTGATATCGGTATTGGCCATCACGATCTGCTCTCCGCCCAAGCTGCGTAGGCGCGTGGTTTTGATGCCGATGTACTCTACGGATCCCATAAAATCGCCCAAAATTATAAAATCCCCAATCTCGAAAGGCCGATCCATCAAAATAGAGATATAGGCAAACAGATCCTGTAAGACTCCTTGCGCCGCCAAAGCAATGGCTATACCGCCAATGCCCAAGCTGGCCACCAGTGCTGCCACATCAAAACCCAGATTTTCCAGCAGAAACAAGATACCGATAAGGGTAAACACCACCCGGATCAGAGGGGAGAGCAACAGCAAGCTTTGCTCGGTGGTGGCATCGCCTTTTTTGCGCATCAGGTAAATGCGCAGAGCATACTCTACACTGGCGCTGAGGAGATTGATGCCCAAGTAGGTGCCAACGACAGTGGCCAGGATGTCCAGAGTTTGCCGCAGGACGGTGGCCAAATTTAGGCTGCTCAAACAGACGTAAATCAGAGCCAGGTAGAGCAAAGGGATCAGGTAGCGCTCTACTAGTTGAATAGGAGTATTGCCGGGGATCCCGCTGAGTTTAGAGAACCAACCTGCCAAGGTTCGGAGAACCAAGCCCCGCAACACAGTGCGGATGGCGAAGATCCCGACTACAAAGATGAAAAATACCAGCAGGTAGTTCCAAAGGGGGTTGCCCAGCAGTTGGAAGCTGAGAATCTCCTGAAGCATGGCCTTGAAAACCGCCTTCTTCGGTCAACCAACAGCGAATAAAAGCAGCGGGAAAGCCCAGGGCAAAAGAGTCGCCTGGATTTGCTGCTTCTGTAACCAGTACCCTCTGGGTCTTAGCTAACAAAACAGGGACATCATAACACTGTGTTTATCGCTACTTAGCCGGCTGCTTGGAGAAAGGATGCTCGGGATCCACCAGCTCGGCCACAAATTGGTGCAGGATGGGCAGGTAGCGCTCCCCGGCCACTTGTAGCAAATTGTTGTGATCGGCTCCCTCGATGGGCACCAAACGCTTGGGATCCCGTGCCGCTTGGTAAAGGGCTTCGGCATGCCAGAAGGGGATCAAGCGATCCTGGGTGCCGTGCAAAATCAGCAGTGGGCAGTTGATCTGGGCGATGCGGCTGAGGTTGTCGAAGCGATCAAAAGGCAGCAGCGGGATGCGGGTCAAGACGCGAAAAGCAGTTACAAAGGTCGATTCCAGGATCAGACCCCCCACCGACTTTTGGGCTGCCAAGTAAACCGAGGGCCCGCCCCCCACCGAGCGTCCGTAAACCAAAATCCGCTCCGGCGGGATCCCCTGCTCCACCAGATAGGCGTAGGCGGCCTCAATGTCCTTGTAGGCACCGGCTTCGGAAGGGATCCCTTCGCTGGTGCCGTAGCCGCGGTAGTCGTAGGCCAAGACGGCAAACCCCCCCTGCTGCAGGCCAGCCAGGCGCGGCAAGATATCTCCCAAGTCCTCGGCGTTGCCGTGGCTGTAGAGGAGGGTATAGGTGGCTTCGGGGTTGGGCAGATACACCGCCGAAATCTGCAGGCCATCGGCGGTGGTGAGCTTGAAAATGGCATCCCCATCCTGGTAGCTGGCGGGGCGAGGCAAAAAGATCAGCCGCTCCGATTGAAACCAGCCCAGCCAGAGCAGGTAGCCGTACACCCCCAGGCCAATAAGCAGCAAGGATCGCCCCACCTGCAGCCCCGGGAAGGATCCCAAAATCCAATTCAAAAGCTTTAACATCCCTCGGCTTGGCATCGAGATAATTCTCCTCACCCCCGGCCCCTCCCCCAGAGGGAGAGGGGGAATTGGTGGCGGCGACGTCGGCAACTAAGGCCTACGGCCCGCTGACGCGAAAGGCCTACGGCCCGCTGACGCGATCAGGATTCGGCTGGCAAGGCGGAACATTTCCAAAGGCAAACCCCAATCCAGTTAACCAGAGTATGGGCGACGATGGTCACCAGCAGGTTTCCCGACAGCCACACGCCCAGCCCCAGGAGGACGCCCACGGCGCTGGCCCAGACGGCATAGGGCCAACCCTGCCATCCCAGCCAATGCAAAACCCCAAACAAGAGGCCGCTCAAGAGGATCCCGCCCGTCCACCCCAAGGGACTGGCCACCAGGGATCCCATCAGCACGCCGCGAAACAGCCATTCCTCGCTCCAGCCCGGCAGCACCCCCACCCAGAAGATATCTGACCACTGCAGGGGATCCGCCACCAGGTGCAAGTAGGCGGAAGCCGCCCGGCGATAGGCCGGCCAAAGCCAGTAAGCCCCGCAGCTGAGCAGCGCCACCCCCAGCCCCAGCGCCGTTCCCCAGGCAACGGCCAGCGGATCCCAACGGAAGGGCACGCGCAGGGATCCCAGCCAGATCCAGAGGCCGGCGATCACCGCCGCGATCAGGCTGGTCAGGCCCATCCCGATCAGGATC
>NZ_JANSHG010000137.1:0-6732 GCF_047461555.1 Synechococcus sp. WC101 | reverse complement strand
TGCAGAGCCTGATTCGGCGGGAGGTGGGGAAGGCTATGGAGATAGTGGCGGCAAATCCCCGTTGCCCAGAGCCTGATTGCCCGCTGCAGCGCAACGTCGAGGCAGTAGAGTTAGAGCTGGCTCCTAGCGACACTCGCAAACAAAACTAAAGAATGGCTTTAATCGTCTCCTCTGCGCCGGTAGCCTTCCTCGGCCCTGTTGGAACCTACACGGAGTTGGCCGCTCTGCTCGCCTGTCCCGAGCAGCCCCATCTCCATAGCCAGGGGTCCCATCCTCTGGTGCCCTACCCCACCATTAGCGCCTGCTTGGCAGCCGTGGCTGCGGGCGAGCAAGAATGGGCGGTGGTGCCGGTGGAGAACTCCGTTGAGGGCGGGGTCTCGATGACCTTGGATGCCCTCTGGCAACTGGAGGGGCTGAGCATTCGCCAGGCGCTGATCCTGCCCATCCGCCATGCCCTCATCGGCTGCGCCTCCCGGCTGGAGCAGATCGAGCAGGTCTATTCCCATCCGCAAGCCTTGGCCCAATGTCAGGCTTGGCTGGGATCCCATCTGCCCCGGGCGACCTTGATTCCAACTCGCTCCACCACCGAAGAATTGGAGCGGCTGCGAGCGCAGCCCAACGCTGCCGTCATTGCTTCAGAGCGGGCCGCTGAGCTCTACCAACTGCCGGTTTTGGCCTGTCCCATCAACGACCACCCGGATAACTGCACCCGCTTTTGGGTGGTGGGCCGTCGCCGTTCCTCGCCAGGGGGATCCCATACTTCCTTGGCCTTCAGCCTGCCCCACAATGTGCCAGGGGCGCTGCTAAAGCCGCTGCAAGTCTTTGCAGAGCGGGGCCTCAATATGTCGCGCATTGAGTCGCGCCCCACCAAGAAATCGGCGGGGACCTATGTCTTTTTTGTCGATCTGGAGAATCCGGTCGGCCAACCCTATCTGGATGCAGAGGTAATCGCTGCCCTGGAAGCGATCGCAGAAACCCTGAAGCTTTTCGGCAGCTACCCCGTCCACGACCTCAGCAAGCCGAGCGAGCGTCGTCCTTGCAACTCAGAATAGGACAGGCCGGCCAGGCCCGACTTGCTATCTGCGGGGATCCCGAAGCCTTTCCCTCCCCTCCTAGACCCAGATACGCTAAAAGAATAGGGGAGGGTGAGGCGTCGAAGTTGGGAATTGCTACTGGTTGTCCAGGGCTTGGTAGTCCTGCCAGGCTTGCCAAAAAACGTAGAGGGAAAGCCCGGCGAGAAAGGTTCGAAAAAGCAGGCCGACGATCTCATCCGGCAGCTTAGGCAGGGTGCGGGTGCTGATCTGGACGCCGACCAACCCACCTGCACCCAGGATCAGGCCCGGGATCCAGAGCACATTCTGGCGGATGGTGCCATCTCCAAAGCCGAGCGCGTTCGCCATCCAGTTGCCCAGGCCCGCATGGCTGAGGGTAGCAGCAGTTGCCGTGAGAACAATTGCCCCCAAGCTGGTTTGGATGGCCACCTTGAGGGTTTCTCGCAACAGCAGGATCTGCAGGGGCACCAGGATGACGCCACCGCCGATGCCGAAAAGCCCCGCCAACAAGCCGGCAGCGCCACCGGTGAGGGTGCGGGCCAGCCACCGCGGCATCTGCCCCTCGGCAGCAGGGCGGTCGCGGAGTTCTCCAGCGTCGTCCGTCCCCCCGGCAGCAACCCCTGGCCTCTCCAACGCTTGGGCGTGGGCGACCACGGTTTTGCGCAGCTCCACCAGGTAAATGTTCGCCAGCAACAGCACCCCAAAGGCCGCTAGTAGCAGATAGCCGGGCAGGCGACTGGCGAGGATCGCCCCAACCTGCGCCGTAAACAGAGCCGGGATCCCCAGGAAAATTACCCGTTTGGGATCCAGCATCCCCATGCGCCAGTTTTGGATGCTGCCGGCCAAGGAGGTGAGGAGAATGGAAAAGTTGCTGGTGGCCACCGCCTGCAGCGGCGGGATCCCCAAGCTCACCTGCAAGGGCACCAAGATCGTCCCGCCGCCAATGCCCAAAAAACCGGCCAGGATCCCTGCCGCCAGGCCGCCGATTGCTAAGGCCAACCCCTCTTCTACCACGATTGCCCGACCTTGCCTCTCCACAAAGCCTCTGCCCTCCTCGCCCTCCCCACCCATGACCGGCTGGCAGAAGATACCACCTGCCCCCGCCTGGAGGCCGGCGGCAAAGCTAAGACAAAAAGCTGCGGCAGGGTTTGGCCTCCCTCCAGGCGCATCCATCTAAGGCGATCCGCTCCACCTCGGAAGCCAACTTCAAGGCCTTCAGGGCCTGCTCCCCGCCCACCGACGGCTGGCTGCCCCCCCGCACACAGTTGATAAAGTGCTCCAGCTCGGCGTGGAGCTTGTCAATGGGTTCGATGTGAACCTTCTCGATGAGGCAGTCCCGCTGGTAGGACACCTGGCCGTAGTCGCTGCTGCTGGATCCCTGGCGATAGATGGAGATCTCGTTGTGCAAAAAATCGGCTTCCACCAGGGCATTTTTGCAGTGGACGGCAATTTTGCGCACCTTGCGATGGGTAACCTTGCTGGCCGTGAGGGTGGCGATGGCACCGTTGGCAAAGGTGAGGGTGGCAGTGACGTAGTCCAGGTAGCCCAGCTTGGAGGCGCGGTTGCCGCTGGCGGTAATTTGGGTTACTGGGGAGGGGATCAGCTCCAGCAACAGGTCGATGTCGTGGATCATCAGGTCGAACACCACCGACACGTCGCTGGCCCGGTCAGAGTAAGGGCTGAGGCGGTGGGCCTCGAAGGCCAGCGGCTCTTCGCTTTGCAAAACTTGGCCCAGCTTTTGAAAAACGGGGCTGAAACGCTCGATGTGCCCCACCTGCAAAATGCAATTGCAATCGGCAGCGCGGTTCACCAGGGATTCTGCCTCAGCGATGCTGGCGGCAATGGGCTTTTCGATCAGCACATGGACCCCCGCCTCCAGGCAGGCGATGCCCACCTCGTGGTGCAAAACCGTCGGCACGGCGATGGCTACTGCCGCTACGTGGGGCAGCAGGTCGCGGTAATCCTCGTAGAAGTGAACGCGGTGGCGGCTGGCCACATCCAAACCCCGCTCCACATTGATATCGGCTACCCCTACGACCTGCACATCCTTCATCAAGCTGAAGACGCGGGCGTGGTGCTGGCCCATGTTGCCGACTCCAATGACGCCCACAGGCACCGGCTGCCCGGGGTAACGGCGGGGAGAGTTGGCAGGACGCGGGCAGGATCGAGCCATAGGTTTCCACTACCTCCACCACAAGCGCTTGACAAACCGCACCCCGCCTTTGGGCAACGAAGCGCAGCTACTCCTGAAACAAACTGCACAAAGCTTACCATGCCCTCCTCAAATCCAGTTCAAGCCGGGAATGGGCGGCAGGCGCAGGGGGGCCCGCTCGCAGGCTTGGGGACTGAAGCAGAATAGGGGCACAGGGGTGGGTCGGAACCACATGCGGGCATAAAATCCGCCGGGGCTGAGGGGAAGGCCAAACCAAACAGGGAAAAAGAAGAGAAAAGACGCCAAAACCAAGGCTACTGCCGTGATGCTCGCCCCGCGCCAGAAGCGGCGATAGCTCTGCCAGCCCAGCAGCACCAGCCAGGCCAGGGCCAGGGTGCTAAATGCCAGAGCGCTCATGTAGTGGTAGATGAAAACGCAGCGGCTGACGATAAACCAGGGCAGGTAGTTGGCCGCATAGCCAATTAAGATAAAGGCTTCCACGCCATGGAAGCGGCGGATCCCCCGCCAGACCAGCACCAGGATGGATCCCGTCCCCAGCCACCACAGCCAGGGATTGCCCAGGCCGTGGACCACTCGCCACAGGTCGCCCTGCGCGGCGAAGTAGTAGCCCACCGGGCGGCCCATAATCGGCCAAGACCAGGCTCCTGCCGAGGCCAAGGGGGTGGTCAGCCAAGGGCGCAGCGCCGGGAACCAGGCCACCAGGGATCGCAAACTGGTGGAGCAGTAGGGGTGAACGGGGGTGTTTTCGTCCACCACGAGATCGGCATGCAGGTGCCCGCTGTAAACCGCCTGATTGATGAGCACTAGAGAGCGAAAGTAATTCTGGATCCCAGTCCAGCTCCAACCCAGGGCTAGCCCCTGCTGCGGGTTGAGCTGCAGGTGGGGGATCCACTGGATGGCGTAGAAAGCCAGCGGCGCAAGGACAAAGCAAAAGGCATAGTGCCACCAGCGCAGGTGGCGGATTTGGATCAAAATGCCCAGACGCGGGATCCACTGCGGGCGCAGCCAGACCACCGCCCAAACAAGGATCCCCAACAGGGCAAACATGAAGGCAAACCAGAGGCCGTTCCACTTCACGGAAGCCGCCGCCCCCAGGAGGATCCCCGAGCCGGTCAGGTGAACGGCCCGTTGCCAACCGCGGCGTTCCAGCCCGCTTAGCAGCAGAATGGTGGCCGCCAGGCCAAAAGCCACCAGGTACACGTTAATCAGGCCAAAGCGGGACTCCACCAGAAACACCCCGTCCGTGAGCAGCAGGGCCCCACTCAACAGGGCAAAGCCCACGTGATAGGTGAGGCGGTAGGCCAAGCCGGTCAGCAAGAGCGGGATCAGGGATCCGCACAAGGCGGTGGCCAGGCGAAAGCCCCACTCGTTGCGGCCAAAAAGCTGGATACTGAGGGCGATGAAGTACTTCCCCAGCGGCGGATGCACGTCGTAGAGGGGCTCGCCGTCGAGATAGTTCTGGGCGAACTTGGGAAAGTACACCTCGTCGAACACCGGCGCCGGCAACTCGGCCAGTCGCCACAGGCGCAGCCCCAGGCCCACCAGAAAGATGGCGAGCGCTCCCCCCAGCAGCCAGCGGCGGGATCCCTCCGGCCAAATCCCGACCAAGGCAGAAGCGGACGAGGAAGTGGCGAGCTCTGCTGCAGCGGGAGGATCGCCGGATCCCACTCCACCAACGCCCTCGGAAGACGCTGGCGACAGCTCATCTCCTTCCGGGCCTAGATCTCGATCTTCGGCAAGAGGGTTGGGTTCGGAACTCATGGGCAGCAGCCAACAACAAACGGCGAGGATCCCCAGTGTTACTTTAGCCCCTGCTCCCCTTCTTTGGACTTCCCTAGAAGAGCTGGAGGATCTCGAGAACAGCCATTTGCTCCGACTTTGCGGGGCATAGGGCTGACAGCGGCTGCTTGGAACCCCCACTTCTGGGGCTACGGGAGGGGGCGAGCTCTAGGGAGTGGGTGTAGGGGTGGGGATGACCAGCTCCACCGCTGTATCCAGACGCGAGGGCGGGGGTGGGGCCTCGCCTGGGGCCAGTTCTAGGTAGGAGGCCAGGGGGTGATTGGCTTGCCAGCGGGATCCGATTTCGGCGGCGATTTGGGTGACCTGGATTTGGTAGAGCTGCGCCAGCTCAGCGGCGTTGAGGTTGCCCCGCTCCACCTGGTCGCGGCTGGCCTCCGCCAATACCTCCGCCACGAGGTTGCCCTGCTCGTCAAACCGCCACAGCTCTAGGCGGCTGCGGGAGCGCAGGCTCACCTCCGTGGGCGAGGCCGGGCGGGTGAGGACATCGACGCGGGCGATGACGATGGCCTCCAGGCCTAGGTAATCGAAAAACTGGCCTACCGCTTCCGGCTTGCGGCGATCCCACTCAAACAGCTCGTAGATCGGCCAGCCCACCTGGCGCAGAATCGGCTGCAGGCGGCGGTTGTCCAGGGGCACCACCTTCTCGCTATTGGGGATCAGGCCCAGGCGCACTGCCTCCATGGCCAGGCGCTGGCCTAAAAGCTGGGTGTGCTCCAGTCCTCCCACTCCCAAAACGCCGAGGCGACGCCGGGGTTGGGGCCGGATGGGCACCTGCAAAACCACATCTACAGGGGTGGTCAGGCCCGCCTGCAGCAGGATCTCCTGTTGCACTATTTCGTAGTCGGGGTGCCATACGGTCAACATCCAACGTCCGGCAGGAGCCTGGTTGAGCTCAAACGCCCCCTGCTCGTCCGTTTGGATCGGCTGATCGAGGTTCTCCAAGCCCTCCAACTGCACCTGCGCCCCGGCCACCGGCTGACCCAGGCTGTTGCTCACCTGGCCCACCAGCCGCGCCTGGGATCCCGCTTGATCTCTGTTATGAGAAGGAAACAGCGGCGTGAAACGGGGAAGGGGGGTGGCCGGCGCCTGGGCCAGCGCTCCTGGAGTCAGTGCCAGCCAGCACCAGAGAGCCAGACTGCCCAAGCGGACCCTGCGCCGCAGCGAAGTGAGGAAGAAGAAAGGCATGGCGACATCCCCTAATCGCAGTGGGTTCTGGAGAGACAAAATCCTGCTGCAGGGATCCTCACCCCGCAAAGGGATTGTTGGCCTGCCATTGTTGGATAAAGACGGGCACCATGTTGCGCACCTGCAGCCGAAACAGGCCCGCCGCCGCATCTTCAAACAGCGGATCCCCGCCCACGTCGTCCCGGCCATAGGCCTCGTAGTAGCGAGCCCGATCCCCCGGTCGATCCCGCTGCAAGTCCACCACCACCACCACCCCGCGGCTGCGCAACTGGTTGGGGGTGAAATTGGGAATTTCCACCGGCACCGTCGGCGCCAGAAAGCGCAAGGCCGTATTCAGCAGCGGGCTGCCCTGGCGGTTGTAATCCCGCGAGATCTGCAGGTGAGTCAAGAGGATGTAGCGCAAGCCCAGGGCATCGCCAACAGCCTTCAGCTTGGCCAAGTCGGCGGTGTAGCGCTCATCCCGATCCAAGAGTGTCAGATCCTGGACGAGGGGCAAAAGCGGCTCAAAGCGGGGATCCGGCC
>NZ_JANSHG010000136.1:0-6735 GCF_047461555.1 Synechococcus sp. WC101 | reverse complement strand
GGTGCTGGCCCGCAGGCGCAGGTTGGGGCTGGCAAACCAGATGCGCTCCTCCGACTCGGTCATCTCGTACTCGGTGTAGAGGGTGAGGGCGCCGTCCGATCCCATGACGTAGGTGCCGGCCACCGGCACTTTCTCGGCATAGCCCTGATCCCGCAACAGTTGCCCCCGCATGGGGTTGTCGGGATCGGGAATGGGAACCAGCACCACATCGCCTTTGTACTCTTCGTTGTCCCACTCCTGCTCCCCATTCCACTGCACTCGCGCCGCCCCCACGGCCCGCCGTGGATCCACCTTGAACAGCTCACAAACCTGGATAACTGCCGGATCGGCGGGCGAAAGGGTAGCAATTTGCATCCGCGATCTCCCCCCCTCAGAGCGGCGAAAGGCCAAGTGATGGCTGGTACGCTGACACATCCACTCGCCAGCGCTGAGGGCAAAAAACTCCATTACGGTCATCATGGCCGACGCGGATCCTCCTCGATAACAACCGAAATTTGCCGATTCTAACTTGCGCTGTAGCCGTAGATTGGCTCTTGCCGGCTCTGCTGTTCGCGCCAAAACTGCTCGGCAAAAGCCACCGTCGGGTGGAGGGGGGCGCGGGGTTTGCTGCGCAGAACCATGCCCGCCTCTTCGGGCGTGCGGTTGCCCTTGCGCTGGTTGCAGCGCTCGCAGGCAGTCACCACATTGTCCCAAGTGTGGGATCCCCCGCGAGAAAGAGGCACGACATGATCCAGGGTTAGGTTGTGGGTGCTGCCACAGTACTGACAGGTGTGGTGATCCCGCCGCAGAACCTCCCGCCGGTTAACAGGGGGCACTCGCCAGGCCCGCTCTTTGCCCTTGATGGTCAGGCGGATGTGCTCGGGCACCTCGATCACCTGGCTGGGGGAGCGCACTTTCCATACCGGCACATTCATCATCGCCAGCGGCTCTGCCTTGCCCGTCAGCAGCAGCACAATCGCCCGCCTAATGTTGACCCGGCTAATGGGCAAGTAGTTTTGGGAGAAGACAACGATCGACTGTTCCAGGACGTGGGTAGCAGCAGTCATGACTTAGCTCTTCCATTTGCCGCCATTGTCCTGAGAAATCCGGCGAATGACAAGGTTTTCCCGCAGTGGGCACCATCCAGGCGGATCCCCACCGTTCAACATTCCAGAGTTTCTGACGATCGGGAGCCGGACAGATGGGCTAGTATCCGGGTGATGGTCGGATCCCGTGCCTCCCATGACCTACCCGCTGCATATCGCCTTGGTTTGGCACCAACACCAGCCCCTCTACAAAAGTCCGATAGCGGGTAAATATCGCATGCCTTGGGTGCGCCTACACGGGATCAAAGACTACCTCGACTTGGTTCTGCTGCTGGAGCGCTATCCTCGCCTGCACCAAACGGTCAACCTGGTGCCCTCTCTGATTGTGCAAATCGAAGACTACGTGGCCGGCTCCGCCTTCGATCCCTATTTGGAGCTGACTTTATCTCCTGTCGAAAAGCTGACCCCGGAGCAGCGGCGCTTCATTGTCGAGCGTTTCTTCGACAGCCATTACCCCACCATGATTGAGCCCTATCCCCGCTACCGCCAGCTCTACGAACAGCGGGAATCGCAGGGGATCAACTGGTGCCTACAGTACTGGACACCGCAAGACTTCAGCGACCTGCTGGCCTGGCACAACCTCTCCTGGTTCGATCCCCTCTTCCACGAGGATCCCGAGATCGAGGGCTGGATCAAGATGGGATCCGGCTTTACCCTGGCGGATCGGCAGCGGATCTATGCCAAGCAGCAGCAGATCCTGGCCGCCATCTTGCCCCAGCACGCCAAGCTGCAAGAGAGCGGCCAACTGGAGCTGACCACCAGCCCCTACACCCATCCCATCTTGCCCCTGCTGGTGAGCGAGCGCTCGGCGCGGGTGGCTCGGCCCGGCTTGCCCCTGCCCCGCTACCCCTTCCACTGGGAGCAGGATGTCCACAGCCAACTGGAGCGGGCCAAGCAGATCTACCGGGAGCGCTTTGGCCGCGAGCCGCGGGGTCTGTGGCCTTCGGAGCAATCCGTGAGCCCGGCCATTGTCCCCATCGTGCAAAAGCAGGGTTTTGAGTGGATCATCTCCGACGAGGGCGTGCTGGGCTGGAGCCTGGGCCAACCCTTTCATCGCGACGGGCAGGGCCATATCCTCGAGCCGGAAAAGCTCTATCGGCCCTACCGTCTGGAGAGCGAGGCAGGGGATCTGGCCATTGTCTTTCGGGATCACCGCCTCTCCGATTTGATCGGCTTCAGCTACAGCGCCATGCCCGCCGATGCTGCCGCCAAGGATCTCATCGGCCACCTGGAGAGCATCCGCAACCGCCTGCCCCAGGAACAGCCCTGGCTGGTCACCATCGCCCTAGATGGGGAAAATTGCTGGGAGTACTACCCCCAAGATGGCCGGCCCTTCCTGGAGAACCTCTATGCCCGCCTCAGCCAGCACCCGGCGCTGCGCTTGGTGACGGTTTCGGAGTTTTTGGACCAGTTTCCCCCTACGGAGTTTCTGCCAGCCGAACAACTGCACAGCGGCTCCTGGATTGAAGCTGACTTTACCACTTGGATCGGGGATCCCGTCAAAAACCGCGCCTGGGAGCTCCTGGCCCAAGCCCGCCAGGTCATTCAGGATCACCCTCACGCCAATCCCGAAGCCTGGGAAGCCCTCTGGGCCGCCGAGGGATCCGACTGGTTCTGGTGGTTTGGGGCGGGCCATTCCTCGGCCCACGATGCCGTTTTCGACCAGTTGTTTCGGGAACATCTGCAGGCCCTCTACACCGCTTTGGGAGAGGCCGTGCCGGCAGTGCTGCAGTTCCCTCTCGAGGATCACGATGGGCTGGGGGATCGCCTGCCGCAAGGATTTATCCACCCGGCCATCAACGGCCGCCCCGCCGAACGGGAGTGGAGCCAAGCCGGGCGGGTGGAGATCGGCGCCGCCCGCGGCACCATGCACCGCAACAGCGTCGTCCGCCGCCTCTGGTACGGGTTCGATCACTTCAACCTCTACCTGCGGCTGGATTTTAACTCGGTGGTGCAGCGGCCCAAGCAACTGCAGGTGCTGTGGTTTTACCCCAACTGCGTCACCGTCAACAGCCCCATTCCCCTCCAAGGGTTGCCGGCAGAAGCCCCCCTCAACTACCACTACCGCCACCTGTTGAAGCTATCGCTGCCGCCCCCCGGCACCGGCCAGCATCCCGCCCCTGTCGAGGCTCAGCTCTTGCAGGCAGGGGAGTACCACACCTGGCACGCCATCAGCCACCAAGTGAAAGCGGTGGTGGATGCCTGTTTGGAGGTGGCTATTCCTTGGAGCAATCTGGGCGCCCAGCCGGGACAAGAGCTGCAGTTCGTCATCGTGGCCGCCGATGGCGAGACCTTCCAGGAAGGGATCCCGCCCAAGGCCACCATCGCCCTGCGCAGGCCTTGAGCGGCTGGCCGTTGATCCTTAGAATCTCTGGTTATGCAGCGCGACCTCTACCCGCCCATCGAGCCTTACGATCACGGCTTTCTCCCCGTCTCTTCCCTGCACACCCTCTACTACGAGCAGTGCGGCAACCCAGACGGGAAGCCGGTGGTGTTTTTGCACGGAGGGCCCGGCGGCGGCATCGATCCCCTTTACCGGCAGTACTTCGAGCCCAGCCGCTGGCGGGTGGTGCTGTTCGATCAACGCGGCTGCGGCAAGAGCCGCCCCTACGCCGAGCTGCGGGAGAACACCACCTGGGATCTGGTGGCCGATATCGAAAAGCTGCGCCGGCACCTGGGCATTGAGCGCTGGTGGGTGTTCGGGGGCAGTTGGGGCAGCGCCCTCGCCTTGGCCTATGGGCAAACCCACCCCCAATCCTGCCTGGGGTTTATCTTGCGGGGCATTTTTCTGCTGCGCTCGTTTGAGATCCGCTGGTTCTACCAGTCGGGGGCCAGCTACCTGTTCCCCGATGCTTGGGAACATTACCTGGATCCCATCCCCCCCAACGAGCGGGATGACCTGCTGGCAGCCTACCACCGCCGCCTCAACGACCCCGATCCCCAGGTGCGCCTGAGGGCGGCCCGCGCCTGGGCCATCTGGGAGGCCAGCACCAGCAAGTTGATCCCCAGCCCTGAGCTCATCGAGCGCTTTGGCCGGGAAGAGTTTGCCGAGGCCTTTGCCCGCATCGAGTGCCATTACTTCGTCCACGGCGGCTTTCTGGATCCTGAAGATCAGCTCCTCAGGGGGGTGGAGCGCCTGCGCCATCTGCCGGCTGTCATTGTCCAGGGGCGCTACGATGTGGTCTGCCCCCCCATTTCCGCCTGGGAACTGCACCAGGCCTGGCCAGAGGCGGAGTTTCATCTCATTCCCGATGCCGGCCATTCCATCACCGAGCCCGGGATCCGCACCGCCCTGCTGCAGGCCACCGATCGCTGCGTTGGTCTGTGAGCCGCTGAGATAGGCCGGGTTGAGGATCCCAAGAGCTTGAAGAATTGCTACAGAAATGCCGGCAAAACCTTGGGATCTAGCCCCAAAGCACGGCCAAGCCTATCGACAGTTGGCGATTTTGGGTTTATCACTGAGGGAAGGGCGGTGCAAGCTGCCCGGTTGATGGCTTCCGCTGTCTCTCTCGGGCTGGTCGATCCATCCCAATGCTTTTGCGGATCTCAACTTGTTATTCTTCGCCGTTTCCAGGCTCAAACTATGCAGAAACCGAACACTCTGTTCAAGCTTGCCCTCGCCCTGCCCGCCTCCCTCCTGCTGGCAGATGCTGTTGTGGCCTACCCCTGTGACTCGGTTGGGGGTGAAGCTTACAACTTCTACAGCCCCACGGTTCAGGTTGACAGTTTCGGGGCTCAGGTGTCGCCTGCTGTCGTAGGCAACGGTTTCATCGGGGTTGCCATCGAAACGGTGGATGGACAGCCGGCTCAAGGCGCTATCAGCCGTCGCCTGTTCGGCCCTGCGCCTCGAGTTCAAGGGGTGCAGGTGGTTGGCCTGCTCCAGGATGGCCCGGCTCAACGAGCGGGTCTGGCCCAGGGGGATATTTTGATTGGGGTGGACGGGCAGCGGGTCACCTCGGTGCAACATGTGCAGCAAATTATCCAAAACACCCCCGTGGGCCAGCGGGTACCCATTACCTTCCGGCGCGGCGGACAAGTGCTATCGACGGTGGTTGTGGTCGGCGATGGCCGTGTGTTGCGCCCCTTGATGCTGCAGCAGCAGTGAGTGTTGCCAGGGATCCCTTGCTGAGCTCTCTGTGACTGCTGCACTAGGGACAGAGTGGGCAGTTTGGGCGGTTTGCGGCCTCAATGGGCTGCTGTTTTTAGCCTTGCTTGCCCTGATTCCTGTCCTCTTGAACCTGCGGTCGGCGCTCTGGGTTACGGAGCGGGCTATGGCTGATTGGCGGGAAGCCGCTGAGCGGGCTTTGGCTCCCACGCCCGCTGAGTTGCTGCGCCTGCGGGATCGGCTGCGGGAGACTCGCCATACCCTCGACCGCTGGCAGCGCCGTCTGCAGTTTTGGCAAGGGATCCGCAGGGTAGCTGTTTGGCTGGGGCGCAGGCTGTGAGGGGCATGGATACCCATCCCATCCGGCTGCAGGTGATGGCCAATGCGCTGGCGGGGATCGCCGAGGAGATGGGGGCGCGCCTCATCCGCGGTTCTTACTCGGCCAACATCAAGGAACGGCGGGATTGCTCGACAGCCCTGTTCGACGCCCAAGGGGCCTGTATTGCCCAGGCGGCCCACATTCCAGTTCACCTGGGAGCTCTCTCGGAGGCGGTGCGGGCGGTGGTGGCAGCCGGCCCGCGGCCCGGCGATGTGTTCGTCCTCAACGATCCCTACCAGGGGGGATCCCATCTGCCGGATATCACGGTGGTTACGGCCATCCCCGGCCTGCGGGATCCAGAACAGGTCTGTGCCTATGCGGTGAACCGCGCCCACCATGCCGATATTGGGGGGATGCGCCCCGGCTCCATGCCCGCCGACTCTACGGAAATCTGGCAGGAGGGGCTGGTGATCCCGCCGCTACGGCTGGCCCAGATGACCTCGACAGGGGAGCTGCGCTGGCAGGAGGATCTGCTGCGCCTGATCCTGGCCAATGTGCGCAACCCTGAGCAGCGGAGGGGAGATTTGCAGGCCCAGGTGGGGGCCAGCGCCGTGGGGGTGAGCCGGTTTGGCGAGCTGCTGGCCCGGTTCGGGGAAGAGGAGGCCTGGCAGTTGATTGCCGGGGTGATCGCCTACAGCCGACGGCGGATGCAGGCCCAGATCCGCGCTCTGCCCGATGGGATCTACACCGCCTGCGACTACCTGGAGGGCTACGGGGATCCGCCTGAGCCCATTGAGATCCGGGTGCAGGTAGAGGTCAAGGGGGAGAGGCTGCGGGTGGACTTCGCCGGCACAGCCCCGGCCACCGCGGGGAACCTGAACGCGCCTCTGGCCGTGACCCGCTCGGCGGTGCTCTTTGCCCTGCGCTGCCTGTTGGATCCCACTGCCCCCAGCAATGTCGGCCTGGAGGATCCCATCGAGATTGTGGCCCCGCCCGGCTGCCTGGTCAATGCCCAATTTCCGGCGGCGGTGGTGGCCGGCAACGTGGAAACCTCGCAGCGCATTGCCGATGTGGTGTTCAAAGCCCTGGCCCCGGTGGCCGGATCCCGTGCCATCGCCCAGGGGCAGGGCACCATGAACAACTGCGTGCTGGGCAACCGCCACTTCACCTACTACGAAACCCTGGGGGGCGGCCAGGGGGCCAGCCAGCAGCGACCAGGCCTGGAT
>NZ_JANSHG010000135.1:0-6816 GCF_047461555.1 Synechococcus sp. WC101 | reverse complement strand
ATCCAAAGAATGAGTCGGCATTCCTTTCTCTCCTTCCTCTTGAATACCTGTACCCTATTTTAAATTAAAAGGCTGTACTTGACGACCTAAAGTAGAGCGGCTTGTTTCTCCTTACTATTTGAAGGGGGGTGAGGTTTTCTTGTCTAAGTCCATGCCCTTGCAGCAACACTCAGAAGGGATCCTCTCTATAGGGGAGAAAACTTTCAAGGTTGCCAGCCTGGTCAAAGCAGCCCAAGAGGATTTACCTAAAAAAGAAGAGCTCAATCGCCTGTTTATTGCGGCCTTGAGATCCTCAGGGATCCTTCCACCCGAAAACTTGCTTAATATTGCTAGCAGCCTTCTTGCTCCCCGGCCTGAAGAAAAGCTACTGCAAGAAGCGAAGTGGTTTGATCAGGGCCTTGCCTGTCAGCTCCTGGTGCCGGGTAAGAAGGAGTGGGAGAAGGGCAGGGTAAGGTTGCGGATCACCGTAGAGTTTGAGCCAGAGTATACGGGCTCAGAGAGTAGCGATGGATCTCTTCTGGACGATCTTCGCACAGACGAGGAATAGCTTAAGCTGGCGGAATGCATTAGGAGGCCGGGGCAGTGTCAGGCGAGGAGCAACCTCAAGAGCGCTTTGTCCAGATAGATACTTTTCCAAATACTGTTATTGATGTACGAGGACGCCTGATCTACTCACAAGAATTTACCAAAGCTTGCTTGGAAAGTGCTTATGATGACTTTGGATCTCGTTTATATAATAAACTTAGAGCCAGAAACATTTCAGTTGACTATAGCTCGGTCAATTTGGGCAAAATAACTGATGCGAGAGGGGTTCCTGCTAAACTTTTACGTCCTGGCTTGCCATGGGTTGATGGCAGAGTTAGGGTAAAGCTGGTAGCAGCAGTTGAGTTTGAGCCAGAAGATCCAGGATCAGCAAGCAGTGAATCTCCTCTGGATCCCTTTCGAGAAGATACTGGCTAGCGAAGTCTGTGAGCAATGGGAAACAAGGCTGTGTTCGACTCGATACTTCTCAAAGCAGATGACAAAGAAACTGCCGTTGCGATTGGCAACTAAATCTATCTTCCCAGCGTTTTGCACAGTGCAATTATTGATTACTTTCTTGCAGATATCGCACGAACAAATGGCTACCTTCGCTCAAAAAAGGTTCACGTAGAAATTAGAGCTTTAGTAGAGGGAGTAAAATCCCGAATCTTACAGCCTAGAAAGGATTGGGCTGAGGGCAAGATATCCCTTAAAGTTTGTCTCGAGTTTACTCCCGATAGCCCATCTCGAGACTCCGAACTAGATAGTTTTCGCAATACAGGTGAGTAGTGGATGAAAGAGAAAAAACCTGGCGAGAGGATCCCGATCCCACCATCTGTGCGGGAGTATGTCTTCCAAAGGGATGGCTTCCGCTGCCGCAGTTGTGGCAAATCGCCCCCCGAGGTGCAGCTTCAGGTTGATCACATCATCCCCCTTGCCCAGGGCGGCAGCAACGACATCAGCAACTTGCAAACCCTGTGCAAAGTCTGTAATCAGCGCAAAAAGGACAGGTGGGATCCCCGCTTTCGCCGCCATTTCGATCTCTAGGGAGCTGAGATCTCCTCAAACAACGGGCGGAAAGCTCAAAAAGGGCGGGCGGGTGAGGAGGCCGGTTGTTGAACCAACCTCCACCTCCCATCCTTCGGCGGGCGCGAATTTGGTGCGCACATAGCCCAGGCCCACGTGGCCCTGGGAGGTGAGGCCAGCGCTGGTTAACACGCCGATCTTCTCCCCTTGCCGCACGATGTCGGCACCGGGCTGGGCCTCGCCCTGGAGGCAGATCCCCCAGAGGGTTTGGCGGATGCGCCGGTAGGTTACCTGCTTGGCCAAGACTTCCTGGCCGATGTAGCACCCTTTGGAGAGGGAAATGGCATGCCACAGGCCGGCTTCCAAAGGGTTGTAGTCGGGGGTCAGCTCGCGGTCGGCGGCAGGGCGACCGGCCTCTAGGCGCAGGGCTTCCCAAAGTTCAGGTGAGGCCAGCTCTGCTCCAGCTTGGATCAGATAGTCGACAAGGGCAGCTTTGTGTTCGCTAGCCCCCCAGAGGGTAAATCCTGGCTGGGCGAGGCCGCTGCCGCAGGCCAAATGGACGGGGATCCCCTGGATCTCTACCTGGCGGTGCTCATACAGTTTTGTCGGGATCCCTTCTGCAGCCACCCCCTTCTCCAAAATGGCCTGGCTCTGGGGGCCAATTAGCCCAAAGGCAAAGGTCTGCCCGGTCACATCGGCTAGCTGGGCCCCGCGCACAAAGGGCAACATACGCCCCAGGCTCTGCATCAGCAGGCTGCGCCGCTGCGGCGAAGTCCAAATCCAGCAGGCCTCCTCTTCCACGTAGACCGTGGCCAGATCTAGGATCCCTGCTGTGGGGGTGACAAATACCGTATCTGCCCCCTGGCCGGGCTTGAGAGCCTTGAGATCCTGAGTACTCTGGCTGTGCAAGTAGTCCAAGCCAGGGGATCCCTGCAGGCGCAGGCGGCCCCACTCGGAGCGATCCAAGAGCAGGGATCCCCTCTGCGCGGCTTGCTCTTGCGCGGTCAAGGTGGTGTGAACAGCAGAAATAGCAGACATCGCTCACCCCAGGGGTGCTCTTTGGTTTTCTTCCCTACCCTAGAATAGGCTAGTTCACCCTAGCGCCTGTGGCAGATCCTTGGCGTACTGACTGTGATCGAGGTTGAGGTTCACCAACAGTTGCGACAGCTTTTGCGGCAGTCTCCCGAAGCCGTGTGGCCCCATCAGTTGACAATGGCCCGCATGGTGGCACGGGGATTGCGGTTGGGTCGCAGCACCTTGATTCAGGTGCCCGCCGGGGGCCAGCACCGCCTCAGCTATCTGCTGCCGGCGTTGATGTGGCCGAGTGCCACGTTGCTCTGTGCCACAGTGTCCGTGCAGGCGCAAATCTTGGGAGAAGAGATCCCTTGGCTCCGGCAGACCCTGCAGTTGCACAAGCCCGTCCTGCAAAAAGACCGTTGGCCGGATCCCGATTTTCAGGGGTTGCTGCTGGTGGATCCCCTGGACTGGCTGCGGGCTCGCTTGAGGGGAGCAGAGATGCCGACTGGGATCCCTCTCATCCTGGACGGAGCCGAAGACCTGGAAGAGTGGGCCTACCAGGCGCTGACGGTCACCCTGGAAGCCAGTCACTGGCAGCAACTGCGGCAGATCTTCCCTGCCGAGGCGGAGCGGCTTTCCCAGGCCCAGGTGAATTTAGCCCTGCAGCTTTTGCGGCGACCGCTTTCTCGCTGCCTCCTGCAGGCAGATGAACAGGCTCACCTGGAGGCAGCGCTGTCTTTGGTGGTGAGCTACGCCGGCTGGCTGCCGGATCCTTGGGATCAGCTCCGCCAGCGGCTCTGCGCCGAGGGGGATCCCGCTTCCCGCTGGGTTTGGTGGGCGGAAACTGACCGCGAGACCGGTCGCCTCACCCTTTACCACAGCCCGGCGGCTCTACACGAGTGGCTGGCGCCCATCTGGGCCACTCAGCCGGTAGTGATCATCGGCGAGGCCCTGGACCTGGATCGGCAGGCGGAGGCCTATCGTTGGCGCCTGGGCTTGCCAGATCTGACGCCCTTGCGCTTCAGCTCAGGCGAGGATTGGATCCGTTCCGGCGGGGAGCCCTTGCCGAGCCTTTCCCTCTACTTGCCGCGGCTGCCCTTGCCCAACAGCCCCCTCTTCCGGGAGCACCTGTTGCAGGAGCTAAGGAGCCTGATCCCGCAGGTGCAGGGCTTTGTGGTGGTGCTGGTGTCGGATCAACCTCTGCAGGTACAGGTGGGGGCTGCTTTGGCTGCCGAATTTGGCTCGCGGGTGCGGGTAAACAGCCTATTTCCCGGAGAAAAGGGCATTTTGGTCTGCGACTGGCCCTACTGGCTGCAGCACAAGGCCAGCCTGCCCTGTCCGGAACTGCTGGCCATTGCCACCTTGCCCTTTCCCTCGATGGAGGATCCAAGGGTGGCCGGACGGGTGCAGTATCTGCAGCGCACCCAACAGGACTGGTTCCGCCAATACCTCTTGCCAGTGGCGGCCAGCCAATTGCAGCGGGCTGTTGCACCTCTGCGACAAGGCGCAGAAGCAGGTGAAGCCTCCGGCTTGCCCACCCGCTGGGTGGCGATTTTGGATAGCCGCATCGTTGCCCGCAGCTATGGCGTTGCCCTCCTCAATGCCTTGGGGCCAGCCCTGCGCATCCAGCAGCGCAGCCAATTGTTCGTTTAGGGATCCCCTTGCCCCCAGCCCCTCTCCCTCAGGGAGAGAGATAGGCAGATTTGTATCCTAGAGAGCTAAAGCCAACAGGGATCCGGGCTATCCTGAGTTCAGTCTGCTCTCAGCTTCCTCTTCAGAAACCATGACCAGTCCTGCTCTCAGCCCCGATACAGAACGGCGCGCCCAAGCGGTTTGGAAGCCGTTGCGCCAGGCCATCGTGGAAAGCTCGGGCTTCCGCGGATGGCTCCAAGGACGGGAACTGCCCAGCCAGGAGGCTGACCTGGATCGTCTGGTACATCGCTACCTGGAGCAAACCCTCTCTCACCTGGCCTACTAGGTTCCCCACAGCAGCAACCAGAAAGGTAGGGTCAGCAGGGCCGCCACGTAGCCTAGGGCCAAGGCTGTTGCTGTTAGCTCCCGATCCAAGTCGTATTCCTCCGCCAGCACCAGGGTGGCAATAGCAGGAGGCATGCCGGTCTGCAAGACCAGCACCAGCTTGGCCAAGGGGGGATAGGGGGTCAAGGCTAACCCCAGGCCCACCAAAAGGGGCAGGACAACAATTTTGATGAAGAGGGCCGCGGCGGCGGGGCGAAAGGATCCCCAGTGCGGCACTTGGGCCAGCCGTATGCCCAAGAGGAGCAAACTCAAGGGAATCGTGCTCCAGGCAAAGGCAGTTAGCCCTTGATCAAGCCATTCTGGGAGAGGGGAGCGAGCAGTGGCCAGGCCGACAAAGAAAGCCCAGAGAGTGGGGCTGCTCAGGACTCGGAGCATAGCCTGCCGGGGAGGGATGAAGGAAGCGCTGTAGCGGCTGCCCACCCACACTCCCAGCCCGTAGGCGGTCAAGAGGGTGCCCAACAGGTCGTAAAACAAAGCCCAGCCAAAGTAGGCGCTCCCGCCCACCGCCAGACAGGTGGGGTAGCCCAAATAGCCGGTATTTCCCAAGGTGGCCGTCAGATAGAAACTCCCTCGCCGCCCCCTGCTCCAAAGCCAGGGATCCCAATCTTTCTTCCCCTGCCAGGTGTGGTGCTGCCACTGCAGCCAGGCACTGGCCAGGGCATACCCTAGCCCTGTGGCCAGCCAGCAGACCAAAGGGGCCGCCCAGAGCTGGCCAGAGAGGTCCGCCGTCTGCATAAACCCAAGGGTGCCCAGGGGAACCCCCACCCAAAACATGAAGCGGCCCAGCGCTTGGGGATTTAGCCAATGGCGCCAGGGGGGAGGTAGCCCTCTCTGCAGGACAAACCCCAGCAGCGTCCAGCCCAAGAGGGGGAGATAAACCTGGAAAAGTGTGGTGAGCACGCCAAAGTAGCCCTAGGGGGAGAGGAATCGGATCCTAGCCTCATCCCGACAATTATGCAGAGATCTGCTGCTGTTCGCGCAGGGCAAAGATGCGCAGGATCACCTCCTCCACAACGCGGTCGGGGGTAGAGGCACCGGAGGTGATGCCGATCTGCACCGGCCCATCGGGCAGCCACCCCTCGGTAACAATTGGGTCTTGGTGGAGGGGCTTGTGGCGGATGCGGTTGGGGGGCTGGATGCAGTCGGGGCCATCGATGTGATAGGAGGGCAGCCCCTTGGCCAGGGCAATTTCCTGCAGGTGGGTGGTGTTGGAGGAGTTAAACCCGCCGATTACCACCACCACGTCCAAGGGCCGCTCCAGCAGCTCGAACATGGCGTCCTGCCGTTCTTGGGTGGCGTTGCAGATGGTGTTAAAGCTCATGAAGTGCTTGTCCAGCTCCTGGGGGCCATATTTGCGCAGCATGGTGGTCTCAAACAGCTTGGCAATGGCGCGCGTTTCCCCTTCCAGCATCGTGGTCTGGTTGGCGATGCCGATCCGCTCCAGATCCCGATCCGGATCGAAGCCGGGAGATGTGGCCTTGCCGAAGCGGCGCCGAAATTCTGCCGCATCTCCGCCGTGCAAAATGTAGCGGGCGACCCATTCCGCCTCTTCCAGGTTCAGCACCACCAGATATTTTTGGGCAAAGGAGCTGGTGGCCACGGTTTCTTCGTGGTTGTACTTGCCGTGGATCACAGAGGTGAATTGAGCGGCGCGGTGCTTGTCCACCTGGTTCCAGACACGGGATACCCAGGGGCAGGTGGTATCGACGATCTCGTTGCCCTGCGACCGGAAAAACTCCATTTCTGAGACACTTGCCCCGAAGGCAGGCCAGATCACCACGTCCTCAGGCCGGATCTGGGAAAAGTCTTTCTTGCCGTCCGGGCCTTTCTCCACAAAGCGGATCCCCATCTCCTGCAGGTGGCGGTTGACCAGGGGGTTGTGGATGATCTCGTTGGTGATCCAGATCTGGCGATCCGGAAAGCGGCGCCGCGCTTCGTAGGCATATTCCACCGCCCGTTCCACCCCCCAGCAGAAGCCAAAGGCCTTGGCCAGATGGATGGTGATATCCCCCTGCCGATAGCAGTAGGACTGGGCGCGGATCTGCTCCACCAGGGGGCTTTTGTAGGTGGTTTGCAGCTCCCGTTGGGCCTGATCCTTATGCTCTTCAAACCCTTTGGCAAAGTAGTTGCTGGAGCTGCGCAGGGCCTTGCGCAGGGCGCGCGGATCCTGGGGGGAGCTAGCCGGGGAAGAGGGTTGGGAATGAGGCATGGTTG
>NZ_JANSHG010000134.1:0-6869 GCF_047461555.1 Synechococcus sp. WC101 | reverse complement strand
GGTCTATACCCTGCCCGCCTACGAGATCCCGCAGGGGAGCCGCACCGCCCGCGGCAGCGCCATCGTCCAGTTGCTGCCCATCACTCGGGAAGAGCGGGTTACCTCGATGGTGCCCGTGAGCGAGTTCAGCGACGACGAATACTTGGTGATGCTCACCCGAGCGGGCTACATCAAAAAAACGGCCCTCAGCGCCTTTGCCAATGTGCGTTCCAACGGCCTGATTGCCATCTCTCTGGAGGAAAACGATGAGCTGCGCTGGGTGCGCCGCGCCCGCTCCAGCGACGATGTGGTTATGGCGACCCGCCAGGGCATGTGCATCCGCTTCCGGGCAGATGACGAGCAACTGCGCCCCCTGGGGCGAGCCACCCGCGGCGTGCGGGCCATCACCCTCAACCCCGGCGACGACATCGTCAGCATGGACATCATCTTTGCCGAGTCGGTGATGGCCGCTGAGCGAGAGGGGGAGAGGCTGGCCAACCCCTGGGTGCTGGTGATTACCAAAGAAGGGCGGGGCAAGCGCTCGGCCATCGACCACTTCCGCCGGCAAAACCGGGGCGGCAAGGGGGTGATCGCCACTAAGTTCCGCCAGGAGTCGGATGAGCTGGCTGCCCTGCGCATCGTCAATGCCGAGGACGAGATCCTGTTGGTAACTGCCAGAGGCATTGTCATGCGCCAGTTGGCCAAGGCCATCCCCACTCAGTCTCGCGAGGCGACAGGGGTGCTGGTGCAGCGCTTGGATCCGGAGGACAGCATTGTAGGAGTGACGGTGGTGCCCGCTTTCGTTTATCAGGGATCCGGCGGAAGCTGAAGAGGAGCCGGCAGAGGGGATCCCCGAGGCCGACGGTTGATCTCCGAGGCGGCGCCTCCCGAGGTACGGCATTTGCCGCCTCAAAGGGGTGGGATCCCGTACCGAAGGCGGCGAGGCTCGGGTGTTAGGTTTGACATAGCCCAATTGGCGGAGCTGCGAAGGCCTAAGGAATGGGGCCAACAGCTCCGAGTTGGGCTAGATTTGCTGTGTTTGGGGAGCTTGGTGACTCCATGTCGAGCCCGATCAATTTCATTCCTGGTTTTGAGGCCGCGCAAACGCCCAGCCCCAACAACCGGCTCTGGCAATATCTGCAGTCTCAGGATCCCAGCGTTTTTCAAGACATCGCCCGCAACTCGTCGCCGGAGGTGCTGGAGATCTTGGGCCACAACATTCGCAGCTTGGTGGGCAGTTTGCCGCCAGACCAATTTGGCGTTCAAATCATCACCAACCGCGAGAGCTTGGCAAAAATGCTCTCCGGGGCGATGATGGGTGGCTACTTTCTGCGGGTGATGGAGCAGCGTCTGGCCCTGGAGCAGTCTTTGGGCAACTCATCCGCCGTCGTCCCCTCTCCCCAACCTTCAACACCGGATCAACCTCCAACAGCGGAGGGGGGCAGTGCCCAATAGCTTCGGGCTCAGCCTTGCGGGCCCGCAGCCAAGTTCAATCCATCCTCTCTGTTGCCGCCGAGGACGTTTTAGGGCTGATGCTGGGTATGGGTTCACCAGACCAGGGATCTGAGTTCAGCCGCCCACCTCGGCGGGTTTTGATCTGCCCGGATAGCTTCAAAGGATCCCTGACAGCCAAGGCAGCAGCGGAGAGCATCTCCCGGGGCATCCGCCAGGTCTTGCCGAAGGCCAAGGTGGAGCTACTCCCCCTGGCCGATGGGGGCGAGGGCACGCTGGAGACCTTGTTGCCGGCGCTGGGGGGAGAGAAACGAGGGCTGTGGGTCACTGGCCCGCTGGGGGATCCCGTCTGGGCCGAGTACGGGGTGGCAGGCGAGCGGGCGCTGCTGGAAGTAGCCCAGGTGGCCGGCCTGACCTTGGTGCCCCCTGAGCAGCGGGATCCCACCCGCACCACCACCTATGGCCTGGGGGAGCTGTTGCGGGCCGTCTGCCGGGATCCCATCGCCGAGATTTGGATAGCGCTGGGCGGATCCGCCACCGTCGATGCGGGTGCGGGGATGGCGCAGGCCTTGGGCTATCGCCTCTTGGATGGGGCCGGGGATCCCATCGGCTGGGGGGGAGGGGAGCTGGCCCGCCTGGCGCGCATCGAGCCACCTAAACAGCGCATTTGGCAAGGCAAGCGCATCCGCGGCCTCTGCGATGTGCAGAACGCCCTCACTGGCCCGTTGGGGGCGGCTGCCGTCTTTGCCCCCCAGAAGGGCGCCACTCCCCAGCAAGTGCGGCAATTGGAGCAGGCACTGCAGCAGTGGGCCAGGGTGGTGGAGCGGGATCTGGGCCGGGCCGTGGAGGGGATCCCAGGGGCCGGCGCCGCCGGCGGGCTGGGGGCAGGATTGGTGGCTTTTTTGGGCGCCACCCTGGAGTCCGGGATCCAGCTCTTGGCCCAGCACTTGGCCCTGCCGGAGCGTCTCCGCCGCTGCGATCTGGTGGTAACTGGCGAGGGCCGCCTTGACGAACAGAGCAGCATGGGCAAGGTAGTGGGGGCGGTGCTGGAGCAGGCCATGGTGGCCCAGAAGCCCCTGCTGATTCTCTGTGGCCAGGCCACCCCGGCAGCCCGGGCCGACTTGGCCGCCCGACCCCTTCCCATTAGAGTTGCTGCCCTCTGTGACCGGATCCCGGATGTGGCCGAGGCGCAGCGCCAGGCCGGTTACCACCTGGAGCAGATGGCCGCTTGGGAGTTGAAAAAGTTTCTGGCCGGGGATCCGATCCCCACCTAGCAAATGGCTGGGAAACAGCTTATCCATCGATCTCCAGCTCCCCTCTCCCCTTGGGAGAGGGGCTGGGGGTGAGGGCCGCTAGGGGCGGGGATCGCTTGGGTCAGCGACAAAGTGTCTTAATCATCGTGTTTGGAACAACTATAATGACTTGAATGAGTTTTTTTAAAAATTATGGCCACTATTGAGTTTTCTCCCGGTATTCCAGAAGTGCCAACGCAGGTGCGGTTGCTGAAATCCAAAACCGGCAAGCGGGGATCCGCCATTTTTCGCTTTGAGGAGCTGAAGTCCGACACGCAAAGCATCCTTGGCATGCGGATGATCGACGAGGAAGGGGAGCTGACCACCCGCAACATCAAAGCCAAGTTCTTGAACGGGGAATTCAAGGCCTTGGAAGTGATCTACGACATGGAAACAGAAGCAGAATGGGAGCGCTTCCTGCGCTTCATGGAGCGCTTCTCGGCAGCCAACCAGATGGGCATGGCCTAGTGGGCTCAGCTTTTGGATTTTTTGCTCCCCTTGGTGGACTTGCTCTTGGCTTTGGGCTGTTGAGCGGTTCCCTGGGCCTGCTCAAGGGGGGGCTGTCCCAGGGGAGGTCGCCGCTTGTGCCAGTCGGTGCTCTGCTCATAGGCATAGGCCACCCGCAGCACCTTGCTCTCCTGCAAGACGTTGCCTATGATCTGCAGGCCAATGGGCAGACCGTTGGCAAAGCCACAGGGCAGGCTCAGCCCCGGCAGGCCCGCCAAATTGACCGGGATCGTCATCAGGTCGCACAGGTACATACTCAAGGGATCCTCCCGCTCCCCCGCCTTGAAGGCCGGCGTGGGGGTGGTGGGGCTGACCAGCACATCCACCTTCTCGAAGGCCCTGAGGAAATCCTGCTTGATCAGGGTGCGCACCTTCTGGGCTTTGAGGTAGTAGGCGTCGTAGTAGCCGGCAGAGAGGGCATAGGTGCCGATCATGATGCGCCGCTTCACCTCCGGCCCAAAGCCGCGGGCGCGCGTTTTGCCGTACATAGCCAAGAGCGAGTCGGCGGGTTCCCGCAGGCCGTACTTGACGCCGTCGTAGCGGGCCAGATTGGAAGAAGCTTCCGAAGGGGCGATGATGTAGTAGGTGGCCAGGCCGTAGCGAAAGCTGGGGCAGTCGATCTCCAGGATCTCCGCCCCCAGCTCCTGTAGGTGTTGGATGGCCGCTTGCACGGCAGCGCGGGTCTCTTCCCCACACCCTTCTCCCAGCAGGTCGCGGATGACTCCAATCTTGAAGCCTTTGATCTCGGGGATCAGGGCCTGGCTATAGTCCGGGATCTCCACCCTAAGGCTAGTGGAATCCAGGGGGTCATGGCCGGCAATCCCCTGCAGCAGCAGGGCCACGTCCTCCACCGTGCGCCCAAAGGGCCCCACTTGATCCAAAGAGGAGGCAAAAGCCACCAGCCCATAGCGGGAGACCAGCCCATAGGTGGGCTTGAGGCCGACCACGCCACAGAAGGCCGCCGGCTGGCGGATCGATCCCCCCGTATCCGATCCCAGGGCCACCACCGCCTGGTCTGCCGCCACCGCCGCCGCCGACCCGCCTGAGGATCCCCCCGGCACCCGCGTCAGGTCCCAGGGGTTGGCGGTGCGCTGAAAGGCCGAGTTTTCCGTAGAACTGCCCATGGCAAACTCGTCTAGGTTGGTCTTGCCCACCGTCACCATGCCGGCAGCCGCCAGCCGCGCCGTCACCGTCGACTCGTAGGGCGGGATGAACCCCTCCAGCATTCGGGAAGCGCAGGTGGTGCGGATCCCTTGGGTGCAAAGGTTATCTTTCACCGCCAACGGGATCCCGGCCAAGGGGCCGATCGTCTCCCCGGCGCGAATGCGGGCGTCCACCGCTCTAGCCTGCTGCAGGGCCAGCTCTTCGGTCACGGTAATAAAGCTCCTCAGCTGCGGCTCCAGTTGCTGCAGGCGCTCCAGGTATTCGCGCGCGATCTCCTCAGCAGAGCGCTCTTTGGTTACCAACTGGGTATGCAGGGCACGGATAACAGACATAGACAAACTCGCAAGGAAGGGAAAAGGCTGATCCAGCTCAGTGAAAGTTCCCTCTAGAGTAATCCAGCGCGGCTCCCTACTAACTCCCCTCTCCCTGAGGGAGAGGGGCCGGGGGTGAGGGAGTGCTCCCTGAGGGAGAGGGGCCGGGGGTGAGGGGCTACCGTCGTTCTAAAAAATCGCGAAAATCGCGGCGCAGATCCCGGATCTCCTGCCGCATTTCCCTCATCTCTTGAGCCATCTCGTCGGTGCGCCGTTCCAGCGCTTCGGTGCGGCGCTCCAGCGCCTCGGTGCGGCGCTCAATAGCCCGGGTGCGCGCATCAAACCGATCCAGCGCCTCACGGAAAAACTGGGCCAGCATCGCCTGCCCTTCCCGCAGCTCTTGAATGAGAAGCTGTTGATTTTGCTGAGCCGCTTGCAGCTCTTGAACGGCGCGGATCAGCCACTCTTCTTGTTCCGGAGTCATCATCAGCCAGAGCGAGAGAATGCAAAAATCCTACCACCGACCCCCCTCTCCCTTTGGGAGAGGATCCGAGCTGAGGGCGATGGAGAGTAGGGAACTCGAATCCCTGACCTCTGCGGTGCGATCGCAGCGCTCTACCAACTGAGCTAACTCCCCGTAGCTCTACCAGGATAACCTGAATCGGCAGCCAAGATCTCCCCCACCTGCAACTCTAGCCCCACAAAAACCTGCGAAGGTACCCCCTCGGATCCCTTCAGCTCCAGCAGGTCGTACCAGCCCTCGTGCAACAGCAGCAGGCTCACCTTCTCTTCCAAAGGATCCACAATCCAATACTCGCCGATCCCCAAAACGCAATACTCTGCTTGCTTGGCCCGGTAGTCTGCTGCCCGGCTCGACTCACTCACCACCTCCACCACCAGCAGCAGCGGCGGCTCCTCTAGGCGGATCAACGCCTCCCGGGATCCCATCTCCTGCCACTGCTCCAAAGGCAGCACCACCACATCCGGGATCCGCACCGTTTCCCAGCGGTTGCCCCGCGGCGACTGGATCCCCAGGCCGCCCTGGATTGTTGTCCAAGGCAACTGCCGTCTGGCGATCTCCGCCTCAAAAACCTGGCTGAGAAACTTTTGGATCTGGACATGCCGTCCGGTTGGAAGGGCCATGGGCACCAACTCCCCCGCCACCAACTCATAGCGGGTATCGCCGCCATCGGAATACTTGAGGTACTCTGCCAAACTCAGGCGAGCCGTTGTCGATCCAGAAGCAGAAACGGATCCGATCGTCAAAGCCACAGCCACCTCCAAAGGCTGCTCTGCTGCCATCCTAACCCCCCTCTCCCTCAGGGAGAGGGGCTGGGGGTGAGGGCCGGCGCGGAGCACTTGAGGCTGCTACCGCCGTTCCAAAAAATCGCGGCGCAGATCCCTCATCTCCGCTGCCATCTCATCAGTGCGGCGCTCTAGGGCTTCCGTGCGCCGTTCCAAGGCTTCTGTGCGCCGTTCCAGGGCTTCGGTGCGGCGTTCAATAGCGCGGGTGCGCTCGTCAAAGCGATCTAGCGCCTCGCGGAAAAACTGCGCCAGCATCGCCTGCCCCTCGCGCACTTCCTGAATCAGAACCTGTTGATTTTGCTGGCCCGCTTGCAGCTCTCGAATCAAAACCTCCTGGTTTTTCTGGACAAGGCGCAGCTCCTGCTGGGCAGCTTGCAGCTCTTTTTGGGCAGCCTGCAGCTCCTGGACAGCTCGGATTAACCACTCTTCTTGTTCTGGGGTCATCGTCAAAAAGTTCTACAGAGGATAAAAAAATCCTACTCCCCTCTCCCTCAGGGAGAGGGGCTGGGGGTGGTCGCGTTAGCGGCGCGGAGCGCTTGGGCTGGGAGAGGGGCTGGGGGTGAGGGCCGCCGGCGGCGCACAGCGCTTGAGGCTGCCGGAAAGAACCACCCAAAACAAAAACCCCTCTCCCTATGGGAGAGGGGCCAGGGGTGAGGGATCGGAGGTGAGGGCTCAGTACAGCGCTTCTTCTTGGTGGGTGATGATGGTGCAGTCGGAGGTGGGGTAAGCCACGCAAGTCAGCACATAGCCCTGCTCGATCTGATCGTCATCCAGGAAGGATTGATCGCTTTGATCCACCGTGCCGCTCACCAGCTTGCCGGCACAGGTCGAACAGGCCCCGGCACGGCAGGAATAGGGC
>NZ_JANSHG010000133.1:0-7011 GCF_047461555.1 Synechococcus sp. WC101 | reverse complement strand
AAGCCAGGCTGGGGATCGCCAGCAGCGCCACCCCCACCGCCCAGGCTACCCCCCTTAGCTGGCACCTGTTTTTCTGCTCAAGGTCGATCCCGACCGCCATGCGCATCACCCCAATCAAACCACCCCACCTGCCAGTCTAGCCCGGGATCCCTGGCCCCGCTGGCGGGGCAGCGCGTTAGTCCTTACCATTTCCTCCCTTGGGCAGGCCTTGGGCCAGTTGCTTTTCCAGCTCGCTGACCCGCTGCAGTAACTGGCGGTTGGTTTCCAGCAGCTCGCGGGCTTGGCTGCTGAGATAGGGATCCGATTCCCACCAGTTGATCCCAATCTCCTTGGCCTTGTCCACCGAAGCGATCAGCAGCCGAATGCGCACATTGAGCAGCTCCACATTGCCCACCGAAACGGTGATATCCCCGGCGATGACAATCCCCTTGTCCAAAACCCGCTCCAAGACATCGGCCAGAGAGGAGCCATGCGTTGCCGTGGCCAGGGGTTGAGAGGTAATAGGCACAGAGAATTTCCCTCCAAAGTGTGCGAAAGCATACAAATATCAGCCGGGCAGTTGATCCAGCAAATAGTTGAGCACCTGGGCTCCTTCCTCGTAGCGCTTGCCGGCCCTGGGCAACAGCACGTCAGCGCACAGAGCGCGAAAATCGGCATTGTCCTTGCTCACCGCCAGCTCGTGCTCCTTGACAATGCGTCCGATCATCAGACAACTGCGCAGGCTGGGGTGGCGGGTCAGATCCAATTTGCGGCGAAAAGCGCGGACGATGTGGACGATCTTGAGCGCATCAGGGGCAGAGAGACCGATGCGCGCGGTGAGGATCTCCTTTTCGGTCTCGATATCCGGCTCGCCGATATCGATGGTGATCATCCGATCCAGCAGCGCATCCTGGGCCTTGTGAACTCCGGTGTATTCCTCTGGGTTGGAGGTGAAGATGGCCCGGAACTGGGGATGCACCCGCAGATACTCCGAGCGGTTGCTGCCCGGCGGCAACACCAGCAGCCTCTCTTCCAAAGCGCTCAGGAGGGCGTTGTTGGCCTCCGGGCGGGAGCGGTTGAACTCGTCGTAGATGAGGGTGAACCCCTCGCGGCAGGCCAAGGTGAGGCGGGCATCCACCCAGCGCTGCTGCACATCCTCCTCCGTCTTCACCACCGAGTGGATAAAGTTGTCCACCACCCGCCGATGGGTAAAGCCGGTGCGCCCCCCGATCAGGTCGGAAGAATCGAAGCGATCGTCGCCGTAGATCAGCATGATGGGACGGCCCAGCAGGCTAGCCAGATGCATCGCCAGGGTAGTCTTGCCTGTGCCCGAAGGGCCCCGCAGATGCACCGCAAAACCCGATTGCAGATAGCGCAAAGCGCGGCGGGTAATCCGCTCGATGTAAGGAGTGTTTACGAACTGGCGGGGACGCGCCTGCAGAACCGTGGCCATAGCAATACCCAACTCTCAATTGCCTTGACGCTCTTGCCTCGACTATAGCGGCAACGGTCTTCTTGCGCTCACAGGTGTTAGGCCGGGATCAGATGGCAACCGTCGCTGACACCATACGCCGCAAGGTGGCCAGGATCTCGGAGGGATCCACCCCCAGATCCACCGCACCGCGGGCCAGCAGATCCCGCACCCGCTCCCGATCCCCGATCACCTGCAGCAAAGTTAGATCGGGAGCCTGCGCTTGCAGGTTGGTTACATAGTTGTTGACGTAGGCCATGATGCGATCCGAACTTGCCTCCTGCGGGGGCGCGGGCCGAACTGGAGCAGGTTCAGGTGGTGGCGGAGTCACCACAGGCTGAGGGGGAGGAGGAGCCGCCTCTTCTGAGACCGCAACCACAGGCTTTGGCAGGGAAACCTCAGCCGAAACCGTTTTCGAGGCATTGGCCGAGCTCTCAGACTTTTCACCTTCCAAGCCCTCAGAAGGGATGATGGGTTGGGCCTCTGGGATCCCATTCCCCCAGACCTGCTCGTGCAACGCCCTGCGGAAAGCCGCCAAAGCTTGCCGCAGAGCCTGGGCCTCTGCCCGCTGATCCTGAGCGACCTGAGCCAGCTCCTGCCGCGCGAGCTGCTGCAAAGCCTGTACCCGCTGCCGCAACTCAGCATAAAAAGACTGGCGAGCTTGTCGAGTTTGGCCGGCCATGGTCTGCCGGGCCTGTGCACAGGTGCTCAGCAATCTCCCCACCGTCGCTGTCAAGTTGGCTTGAAAAGTCTGCAGCTCCTGCTGCTGGGCCTGCGATTGGGCGGCTCGCTCTTGAGCCATGCGGGAGAGAAGCTCCGCCACCGCTTTGACCCGCTGGGCCACAGCCTCCATGCGAGAATGCTCGTCCAAGGCCCGCTGCGCCGCCCGGCTCTGGTTGAAGCTCTTCAGTTGCCTACGGGTTTGCTCCCTCTGTTGCCGGATTGCCTCTTGTCGTTCCCGGCGGCGTTGCTCCAGCTCGGCTATCAGAGCTCGGTGCTGCTCCAGACGCTGCTGCCGGGATTGACTGAACAAACTTTGATTCTGGGCCACCCGTTGGTTGTGGGCCATGGCCCACTGTTCCCGCAAACTCATGGCGCTCCCTCTCTCCTGTTGGTTTTTACTTTGACACTCCCACCGCCTAAAGGCGGGGGATTCTTACGCAGTCCACAAAAGAACCCGTAATGGCGTTGTCAAAGCGCCTCTAGACAGTTCCTGAAGGCAAAGCCCCAAGGTTCTGCTGACTTTCTTAAGCAGGTTGGCGGCAGCATTTGCCTCAGCGTTGACCAACCACCCCTTTGCCGTTTGGTACAGGCCCCGCTTGACACGCTTTCCAGAGGGTCTCCACCCGTCGGGTTTTTCACCATAATTAGGTAGCCCATCTCCATCTAGGAAGCTTGCCTGCGAGCTGTACGCCTCCTCTACCTCAATAAATTCAATGCCACAATGCTGACTACCCTTTTGTGTGGGTCAGGGGCACTACGGCCTTTTTCCCTTCTCCCAGATAGCTGGCTTCGGCACTTGCGTGGCAATGCAAACCGGCAGGCCGCACAAGTCCTCCACCTGGGAGCGGGAATAGCCGGGCTGTTGGTCGGTCAAAGTTGGCCAGAACTGAGCAAAGCGAGGCAGAGACTCTACCCTGGTCCCTGCCTCACTAGCGACCTGCTTCGACAGGACTGCCAAGCCATAGCGGCTGCGGGAGGCAGCTGCCGCCTCTTTACAAGTGGCTGAAGACGGCCAGACTTAGACGGCAGGGGCAGCAGCAGTAGCCGTCAGGCCCACCGCCTCGGCGTATTTCAGGTAGGTTTCCACCGAAGCCACGACAACGCGAGCTTCAATGGCCAACAGCTCGATCCCCACCAGAGAAACCCGCACCCAGGCATCGACCACGATCCCTTTGTCCAAAATGCGGTCGATCACTTCGGCCAGGCTGGAAGAAGAGTTCACTTTCTCAACTGCCATGACGATCTCTCCTGCACTGATGATGGTTGGATGGTTGAAGACGAATCGGCGGCAAAATTGCAGGTTGGAAGGGATCCTAACCTTGGATCGGCCCCCTGGGGTAACACCCGCCCCTTGTATCACCCCAGCCCCATTGTGCTGGCTTTTTTCGGGGAGAACACCCGTAGATTCGCTTAAAAAACGTGACGGGCTGACAAGAGTCGCCGTCTCCTCCGAGCGCCACCCCGCCTTCATAGTACCCGCTGGTAGAGAAAATGGGTCAAAGGGTGAGAGGGTCCCGGGGAGAGGCCCTCAAGTCAGGGTGCGGGCCGGCAGGGATCCCCTATACTGAGAGCAGTGCGCTTGCCGACATGCCGTCCTTCCGCTGGCCAAGAGGGCTGCTGTGACCGAGTTCAACACCGGGATCCCAAGCGTGCGTCGCCTGCAGCGGGTGATCCGGGATCGGGAAATCGTTGAGGTTAAGCTCAATACCGGCGATGTCTTCGTCGGCCAGTTGCGCTGGCAGGATCCCGACTGCCTTTGTTTGGCCGACGCTGAGGGACAAGAATCGCTGCTGTGGCGCTCCGCCATCGCCTTCGTCAAAGTCAGACCTCCCTCCTAAACCCAAACCCCTGCAGCCCTTGGCCGTCGCTGGCTTCCCGGCGGCAAGGGTTTCTTTGGCGCACCTATCGACAGCTCTGGCCAAAGCCCCCGGCGAAAAGGCTATGATTCAGCAAGAAGTGTGAAAAAATTTACCCTCCTCCCCTCTAGCCATGTCAACCGGCCCCATCGAGCTTGCCCTGCAACCTGTCGCCCAGCGGCATAACCACTACAGCCGCGAGGATTTTTTTCGCTTCGACCGCTCCCAGGGATCCCTAGTAGACTGGACGGGCGCGCGCAACGTCTTGGTAAGCGAGGATTTTATCCTAGGTTTGCAACAGGGCCTGGAAGAAGAAGTGGGGGATGCCTCGGCCTCCTTGATGTACACCATTGGCCGCGAGTGGGGCCGCAACGATGCAATCCACTTCTCCCACTGGTTTGAGGAAGAGTATCGGCGCAAACCCAAGCAGAGCCACCTGATGTTCCTCTTGGAAACCTGGTGGTGGCCCTTGACCTCGCAGGGCTGGGGGCGCTGGGAGGTGGAGACCGAGAGCCGGCGGCAGGGGTTTATTTTTATCAACCTCTTTGACTCCGCCGTGGCCCGCACCCTGGGGGATGTGGGCAAGCCGGTTTGCCATCTCTACGCTGGCTTATTTGCCGGGTTTTTCAGCGCCATGGTGGAACGGCAGCTCAACTGCATCGAGATCCAGTGCTACTCCATGGGAGAAAGCTACTGTAAGTTTTTGCTCGGCAGCAAAGATCGCATCGATGCGGCTGCCTTTTGGCTCAACGAAGGGGCCAGCGCCAGCGAAATTGCCCAAAAGTTGCGCTCCGGTCAAGGAGTGACCAAGCCATGACAGCAGAGGTTTTTCTGGAAGAATCGGTGCAGAGCTTTTTTGCTCGCCTGAATTGGGATAACCGCCCTCTGCAAGACCCCTCGCTGCCCATGCCTTTTGTACGGGTGCGAGAGCATTTTGCCTCCATCCCCTGGACGGGGGATCCCCTGGCTTTGGCGGCCCGTTCCTTGGGATCCCTCTCGGCAGCGCTGCCGCCCCAGCCTGAAGAGGAACCGATTACTTTGGCCGATTTATTCAGCCTGTTTTGAACGCCGACACCCGCTGAGCACCCACCAACACTTTGGAGAAGTGAGATGGTGAGCCCACTGGAGCAGATGCTAATTGAGGCCGAGGCCCGCTACCTCACGCCGGAGCAACTGGAGCAGCTCAAAGCCTATGTGCTCGGCTGGCCAAAGCGGCTGCACGTGTACCGGGTCGTACGGGAAGGGGAGAGCCAGATGGTGAGCCGCACCCTAGACACCCTTCAAAAGGAGATGCCCAATCTTTCTCCGCAAACGGTAAACCTGTGCCGGCGGCACCTGCTCCTGTTGCTGCGTCAGAGCGCCCTGGCCATGTTGCTGCAGGACGAAAACCTCTTGAAGGAGCGGCTGATCGAGTGGATGGAAGAGGAGGTGCGCCTGTACGAGCTGCAGAGCGTTTATGAGGTAGTCCATCGGACTTTTCAGCAAGAGCTTAGGGATCACCTAACTCCCGGCGAACTGGAGTTCATCCGCCCCTGGATCACCCAGGTGCAGGCAGCTTTGCTCTCTTTAAACGGCCTCAAATCCGCCTAGAACCTTCCCCACCGCCTTTTGGTAACTTACCGATACTGATAACCCAGGGATCCCCTATGGCCAGCACCCCCCCCATCCCCAGCAGCCTCGCCGACTTTGACCCCTACACGCCTGTTTTGGCCAACTATTACGCGCCCAGCGCCTATCTGCAAGGCGATCTGGAGTCCGGTTTGCTGGAAAGTCGCCACGGCGACCGGCTCTTGGCCCTTCCAGAAGCATTGCTACGAGGCATCTACACCGGCTTGGAATACGAGACAGGGCAGGCCGCCCGCCTGGTATTGCGCAACTGTGGCCGTATGTGGGGCAAAGAGTTTTTCCGCCGCTTTGCCCAGGAGCTCTCCGACTACTACCAGAAGCCGTTGTCCGAGCTGGAGATGGGGCTCTTTTTACAAAATCTCAAACAAGCCTGGAAGACCCACGGCTGGGGGCTGATCGACATCGACTGGACCTACAAAAATGAGGGGGTGCTGGTGGTGTCGATCCGCAACTCTCCCTTTGCCGCTGCCACACCCCCCCACTTCAAGCGCCCGATGGGCTTTTTGGAGGCAGGGCTGTTGGCCACCTGGTTTAGCCAGCTGACCGGCCAGGATCTGGGCTGTGTGCAAACCACCAGCGAGGCTTTGGGAGCGAAGAGCAACTTGTTTATCTTGACCGCTGCCGCCCGCCTCAAGGAAGGAGAGGCCTGGGTGGACTCCGGCCTCAGCCACGACCAGATCCTGGAGAAGTTGTTACAGCCCGCCCCGTAACCAGATCCAGCAGCGGGATGGGATCCCGTCGGGACGAGTCTGTATAATTCTCTGGAAGCAGGACGAGCTCAAGCGCTTGAGGGTGTAGCCATTGGGGTGGCGGGTCAGAGCAATCCGAGGGGCCATCACCGTTCCGGCAAACACTGCCGAGGCCATTGGCGCTGCGGTGAACGAGCTGCTGGACGCCCTGGAACATCGCAACGCCATCAATCCGGCGGAGTTGGTGAGCGTCATTTTCTCCGTTACCCCCGATCTCAACGCGGCCTTTCCTGCCCAATTTGCCCGCCGCCGCCCCGGCTGGGAGTTGGTGCCTCTGTTGGACGTGCAACAAATGGACGTCAACGGCGCTCTGCCCCGTTGTATCCGCGTTTTGATCCAACTGAACACCCCGCTGGCCCAGGCTGAGATGCACCACGTCTATCTGCGAGGTGCCCGCGAGCTACGGCCTGATCTCAGCCCAGTTTAGGAGGATAGCTTCTCGCGCAGCCGAGCCTCCCACTGTTGCAGTTGCTCCTGGAGAGCGGCCATCTCCGCTTCGCGACGGCTCAGCTCTTGACTTTGCCGGGTCAAAGATTGACGCCAGCTTTCGATCTCCGCCAGGTCGGCCAGGCTGCGGGCCTGCGAGAGGCTGTGCAACATCTCCACC
>NZ_JANSHG010000132.1:0-7014 GCF_047461555.1 Synechococcus sp. WC101 | reverse complement strand
TTCCACGAGAGGGGATCCGGGCAGGATAGCCCGTTTGCCGCTAAGATGGTAAAGCCCTATGCAGACTGGAAGGGTGACAGAGTGGTTGATTGTGACGCTCTCGAAAAGCGTTGTGGCCGCAAGGTCACCGTGGGTTCGAATCCCACCCCTTCCGTCCTCGATCAATCCAATGGCGCTCAACGCTGCCAACGCCCGCTAGGGTCAGCATCCGGCCCTCTCCACCTCCGCCAAAGCCCCCGGCAGCCCTGGACTGGCTGGGATCCCTCGCTTTATTAAGTCCCACCTCAGCTTCCTGAAACCTGGATCTCAGGAGGGCACCTTTGCGGATTGGCCCGGCAGGGCTTTCGAGGACTTGTCGCTTAACCGGTCTTCTTGGCTCCCATGTTCACCGCCCCTGCTCTGCAAGCGCAACTGCATCCCCTCATCCAGCGCCTTTCGGAGGCGATTCTGAGCATTTGGGGATCCCACCTCAGCCTGGCTCCCTATGCCCTGCCGGCGGAGCTGGGCTATGTGGAGGGCCGCCTGGAAGGCGAGAAACTGCAGATCGAAAACCGCTGCTACCAAGGGGATCCCTTTCGCAAGCTGCACCTGGAGCTGGCCCAGGCCGGGCAAAGCCTGGATATCCTCCACTGCGTCATGTTTCCGCAGCCGCAGTACCCGCTGCCGCTGTTTGGCTGTGACATTGTGGCCGGCCGCGGCCAGGTGAGCGCCGCCATCGTCGATCTCTCGCCGGTCACCCCCACTTTGCCGGATCCCTACATTCAAGAGCTGGAAGCCTTGGGAGCTCATCTCGCCCCTTTCCAAAACCGGCGCCAGTTGCCGCCGTGGGGGACGATTTTTTCTCCCTACTGCCTGTTCATCCGGCCCGGCGATGAGGCGGAAGCCGACCGCTTTTTGTATTTTGCCTGCCGTTACCTGGAAATCCACTGCCGGCTGGCGCAACAGATCCCCCCGCAGACAGATCCTGTCCAGATCCTGGCCCACTACCAAGGGCAGCAGCGCTACTGCAGCCAACAACAGCAAAACGACCGCACCCGCCGCGTTTTGGAAAAAGCTTTTGGCCCCGCCTGGGCCGAGCGCTACCTGAGCACCGTCCTTTTCGATTTGCCCCCCAGTCCTATGCAGATCTAGTGCCGATTAGACGGGATCCCCTTGCAGCCGCTGCTGGATGCTCAACGCCAATTTTTGCCCTAGGAACTCCGGCAGGGTTGGAGTTGCATCCGGCCCCAGCAAGTAGAAAATGAAGCGCGTCTGCTTGCGGCGGAGCATCAGATTGAGGTGAACAACGGTCAACTCCTCCTGCGCCAGAGCGGTCATCACCCGGTAAAACACGCCCGGCTGGTTGTCCACATCCACCAACAGCGTGGGCAGATGAAACACCGGGTCAAAGTAAAAAGAAACCTGGGTGTCTTTCAAGCCGGCCTTGAGATCAAACTCCAGCGCCAAGGTTTCGTGAACGGGAAACACCCCCGCCAAGCACTCGTGAATAGCCCGTTCTAGGTTGAGCTTGGTCTGGGCAGAAAGGCTGTGGCCATCGCGCGAGACGGTGACGCGGATAAACACCAAGTGCGGTGAGTAGATCTGCCCGTAAAGGTGGATGCCGTGCACCGAGAGATTGAAAGCGGTGAGCACCCCAAACAGGTCGCTGAGCAGAGAAGGGCGGTTGCGATAGGCCAGACAAACCACCGTCTTGCTGCGCTCGTCCCGCATCTGTACCACGGCCTTGCGGGTTTGGTAGAGGGCATAGGCCAAGCGCAGATTTTGAGCCTGCACCTCGCTGCTGACGAACTGGCTATAAAAAGGCGGAAAGCTGCGGTTAAAGCGCTGCATGAGAGCCGTTCGCGCCAGCGGGACGGAGTGCTTGCGAGTGCTGACTGCGAGCGACTGGGGATCCTCGTGGCCAGCCCTTTCCCCTCTGGCAAGAGGAGCCACCTTCGGCTGCTGCGCTGACTGCTCGGTTGACATCGACTTTGCCGCCTGCATTGCTTCCTCTCCATCGTTACTCAGCATGCCCCGGCCAAACCTCATCTATCAGTAAAATCACTGAGGCTGGAAAGCACGTCAACGCTGTACCCAATTCTTGTTCAATGCTTTTGGATTTAATCTATCTCACAAGGCCGAGCTGGGCATCCAAGGAACCGCTGAGGGCCATCCCCCAATTGGGGGGAAGTCCATCCCTGCGTCGCTGCCAAGCCGACGGGTGTGCGCCTTCAAATCCCAGACCAACCAGGAACAGTGGGGCAGGCTCTTAAAGCCTAAACTATGAATTGAGGGGAGAACTGCAATTTTTGATATAGAGTGCTGGATTAAGTGCTAGCCTGCTGGCAACTTGGAGCGCTATTCTGTTAGCCAAAACTTCGGTTTTCCTTAGGTTTGTTGAAGGGATCCCCGTGAGCACAACCGTTGCCGACCCCAGCCTGCTCTCGCCTGCCCAAGCGCCGGATCCCGGTGGGGCCTGGTGGGCTCTCAACATCATCGCTTCCCCTGCCCAGGAGGATCAGATCTTTTGGCGGCTGGAGAGCTTTGGCTGTCAGGGCATGGCCAGCCAGGCTCATGGCGAAGATCGAATCAGCATTCACGCCTATTTGCCCTGGTTCCGCGCCACCCTTTTGGATTTGGCCGCTCTGGCGCTGCGCCTGCGGCAAGACGCCCTTGTGGCTGGCCAGCCCATCCCCAAACTGCGCTGGGAACGCATAGAAGCGGAGGATTGGAGCAACAGTTGGAAGCAGCACTGGCAGCCCGAGCCAGTTGGGGACAAGCTGCTCATCTGTCCGGCCTGGCTGGATCCCCCCCCCCATCCCGGTCGTCTCCTGTTGCGGCTGGATCCGGGCATGGCCTTTGGCACGGGCACGCACCCCACCACCCAGCTCTGCCTGGAGGCTTTGGAGATGCGCCTGGGGGCGGGCACAGAGGGGGTAACAGTGGCCGATGTGGGCTGTGGATCGGGCATTTTGTCGGTGGCGGCGGCTCTTTTGGGGGCAAAGCGGGTGTTTGCGGTGGACATCGACCCGCTGGCGGTGCAGGCCACGCTCCACAACCGCGACCTCAACGGCCTCACCGATCGCATTGTGGTGGCCCAGGGGAGCCTGGAGCACATTCCCGAGATGGTGGACGGGCTGGTGTGCAACATTCTGACGGACGTGATCCTGGATATGATCCCAGAGTTTGGCCTGGTGGTGAAAAAGGGGGGGTGGCTGATCCTCAGCGGTATCCTCCTCGAGCAGGCCAAGTTGGTGGCGGAGATGTTGGAGGCCAACGAATGGGCGGTGGCAGCCCTCTGGCGACGGGGAGAATGGTGCTGTCTGAACGCACGCATGACCTGAGTTCTCTGCCCCGCCTGGCCATCGACCCGGCTCAACGGGATGCCGGCGGTGTTCTCCGTTTAACCGGCCCGCAAGAGCACTACTTGCAGCGGGTGCGCCGCCTCAAGCCGGGGGATCCGTTCTTGGTTTTGGATGGCTCCGGCAAGCTGTGGCTGGCCCATTGGCAGCCGCAGGGATCCCAGGTTATGGGCGAGGTGGAGGCGCTGCCGCGGGAGCTGCCCGTTTATTTGCATCTGGGCTTGGCAGTGGTCAAGGGGCCGGGGTTTGACGAGGTGTTTCGCCAGGTCACCGAGCTGGGAGCGGCGCGCATTACCCCTCTGCTGACGGAGCGCACCGTGGTGGAGCCGGGATGGGGCCGGCGGGAACGCTGGCAGAAAATTGTGCAGGAGGCCGCCGAACAATGTGAGCGGCTGCGCTGGCCCCAGGTTGATCCCCCTACCCCTTGGACAAGTTGGCTGGCCGAGCTCAAAGCCGATTGGTGGGGCATTGCTGTGGCGCGGGAGAACGCTCCCCTCCTGCTGCAAGCCCTGCCGAAGCTGAGGCTCTCGGAGAGGGATCCCGTCTTGGCGGTGGCCATCGGCCCAGAAGGCGGCTGGACGGAGGCCGAGCGCCGTCAGGCGGAAGCCCATGGCGGAGTGCCGGTTTCCCTGGGCACCACCATTTTGCGCTCCACCACCGCCGCTGTGGCTGCCAGCAGCCAAGTGGCCGCCACCTACTCCTGTTGGGGTTTAGCTCAGGCTCAGCTTGCCCCGTCGGCAATGGGGAACGCGGCTGCCGATAGCCGATAATCGATAATTGAGTTGATAGGAAAAAACTGACGCCGACCATTGGCGCAGCAAGCCGTGGTTCTGGGCGGGGGAGAACAGGCATGGAGATGATCCAGGCGGTGCGGGGCACCCGAGATATTCTGCCGCAGGAGGTGCGGCTCTGGCAGCAGGTGGAAGCCAGCGCCCGAGAGATCCTGGGACGGGCCAACTACCAAGAAATTCGCACCCCCATCCTGGAGTTGACGGAGCTCTTTGCCCGCAGCATTGGCAGCGCCACTGACGTGGTGGGCAAGGAGATGTACTCCTTCAGCACCCGTGGCGAGCAAGAGGTGAGCCTGCGTCCCGAGAACACGGCGGGCGTGGTGCGGGCCTACATTCAGCACGGGCTGCAAATGGCTGGAGATGTGCAACGCCTCTGGTATTGTGGGCCGATGTTTCGCTATGAGCGTCCCCAGGCGGGGCGGCAACGCCAGTTCCACCAGTTGGGGGTAGAGCTGCTGGGCAGCCGGGATCCCCGCGCCGATGCGGAAGTCATCGCCTTGGCCTGGGAGCTGTTGCAAGCGGTGGGGGCGGAGAACCTGAGCTTGCGGCTCAATTCCCTGGGGGATCTGCAGGATCGGCGGGCCTATCGCCAGGCCCTGGTGGACTACCTCACTCCCTTGCGGGAGAAGCTGGATCCTGACTCACAAGAGCGTCTCACCCGCAACCCGCTGCGCATTCTAGACAGCAAGGATCCCCATACCCGCACCATTGCTGAACAAGGGCCCAAGCTGCCCGATTACCTCAGTGCTGACTCGCGGGCCTTCTTCGAGCAAGTGCAGGCCCATCTCCAAGCCCTAGACATTCCCTATGAGCTGGATCCCTACCTGGTGCGCGGCCTGGACTACTACACCCACACCGCCTTTGAGATCGTCTCGCCGGAGCTGGGATCCCAGAGCACCGTCTGTGGGGGTGGCCGCTACGACGGTCTGGTGGAGGAGCTGGGCGGGCCTCCCACCCCGGCGGTGGGCTGGGCCATCGGCCTGGAGCGGCTGGTTTTGCTGCTGCAGAAGAAACAACAGGAGATTCCGCCAACATCGGTCGAGGTTTACGTGATCTCCCGCGGCGCCAAAGCGGAGGCCCAATCCCTTCAGATTGCCCAAGCTCTGCGCCAAGCCGGCTTCTGCACCGAGCTGGATCTGAGCGGCAGCGCTTTCAGCAAGCAGTTCAAGCGGGCCAGCCGCAGCGGTGCGACCTGGGCTGTCGCGCTGGGGGATGCGGAAGCTGCGGCCGGGGAGGTGCAGCTCAAGCACTTGCCCACGGGGCAGCAGCAAACCCTCTTGCAAGCTGACCTGGTGAAGTATTTGGTGTCCCAGAGGTGAGGGAGCGATGTTGAGTTTTTGGGTGCGGCGCAACGGCCGAGAAGACTGGCAGCCGGTACCAGCCGAGGGAGCCATTCTGGAAGAGGACACCTACACCATCGTTGCCCGTTCTCCCCAGCCCCACTTCACCATCACAGTGGAAGTCCGCCAGCGCCCTCTGCCGACCGAAAATAGCGGATCCCCAGCGGTAGCCAACCCCAAGACAGCCGCCTCGCTCATGCAAACCCGTTCTGTTCGCACCAACGAGGAGGGGATCGGCGTCATCCTGCCGGCCACCCACCTCGCCCCTGGTTTTTGGGAGTTGCACTGCCGAGATGCCGATTTGATCGCCGAGTTATTTGGCGAGGCGGAGCTGAACAATTGCCTGCGCTTCCAGGTTGTGCCCGCCCCGGTGCAGCGGAAACAGGCACTATCCCCGGCGGCCCAAGAAGTCGCGTCTGAACCTCCTGAGCTGGCTCAGAAAAAAGAGGTTGCCATCCCGCCAGAGCTGTTTTCCCTGATGCACAGCGAATTGGAGGGATCTCCGGGGGAAGTGCTGGTGGTGACGGGGCGGATTGGCTGTAGTGGCGAGCTGCGGGTACGAGTTTGGCAAGAAGATGAAGGGGAGCAGAGCCCGGTTTTCGAGGGGCAACGGCTGATTCAATTTCCGACTGAAGCCCGGACGGCAGTGTTCAGCATTCCCATCACCCTGCCGAGCCATACCTGGAGCCGTCCGCTGCGGGGGGAACTGCGCCTCACTCCCTCTTCCTGGTCGGATCCAGAGCCGCTGCGGATCTCCTTTTCCGTTCGCTGTCGCGGCCAGGGGGAAGTCCTCCCACCCTCCCCAGGGATCCCTGCCGGTCAGCAGCGGCAAGAAGAAACGCCAGCCGCAGCCGGCAGTTCTTCCCCGCCCTCACCCTTGCTGTCCCCCGAACGCACCCTGCAGAAGTTGTTGCGCATCTCGCAGCGCAGCGCCCCTGCGGAAAAAGAGGAGGCTGGAGAAGTTTTGGGCCCGCTTCAGCCAGAAGAGCTCCCAGCCTCCCTAGCAGACACCGCGCCCGAACCTGCCGCCCAACCTGAGGTTGGGCCAGTGCCCATCTCATCCTCTTCTCCACCACCCCAACCTGAGCCACCTCGCGAGGAGGCGGTTCCGCCGCCACCGCTCGCCGCCGCCAGTCCGGGAACCTCGCCTCTTTCCCCGCAGGTGCCGGGAGCTTGCCCGGCGCCGCAACTGGTGGTGCCTGAGCAACTGCGGGCAGGTGACAACTTCGATGTAGTGCTGCGTTTGCCGGCTTCCGTCAATTCTGCCAGTAGCTCCACCGCTCAGCCTCCTTTGTGGATTAAGTTTTGGGTCAAGCACGGTCACACCCGCTCTTTGGTGGATGGCCCCCGGTGGTTGTTGGACTTCTCCCGCGACGAGCAGGGGCGGTGGCAAGCCCTCACCCGCATGACCATCCCCCCTGGCGTCCCTGAGCTCATCTTCGAGGCTTGGGCCGTCAGCCCGGATCGCCAGCAGCAAAGCGACCGCGTGACGGAGCGCCGTTCTATCCTGCCTTAGGGAGTGACCAGTCTCTAGTCTTGAGC